>NZ_JAVRCL010000002.1:143272-167394 GCF_034530775.1 Nostoc sp. DedSLP04
TATTTCGGAGTACCCAATTGCTATTTCGGAGTACCCAATTGCTATTTCGGAGTACTCATTTATTGATTTTGTGATTACTGTTGCTAATTATACTTATTCTCAAATAACAAATCGAGATAAAAATAAGTAAAAACACGGGCAAACTCGTAATTAGTTCGTTGCACTTTTAATGAAATAAATCCACAAAACTACCCATCTCAGGCAAAAGCATACTCCACTATGTTGAAAAAGGAATTATTAAAAAAGGATGTGTTATGTCTTTAAAAACTCGTGGTTCTGCTGCTATTAACAAAGCCCAACTTCGTCTCGCCTTGCTTAAATCTATTGATGAAAATCTGGATTTAGGACATGGCTTAACTATTGAAGCTTACAGTCAGTTAATCAACTCTACCCGTGCTGTGCTAGAAGCTAATAATACGCTGGTTTCCAATCTGGAAGAATCGCGTAAAACAGTAACCCAGATGGATAAAGCCCTTTCCGAAATGTCTGAACGAATGCTAAGTGGAGTTGCAACTGTCTACGGCAAAAACAGTATAGAGTATTCCAAGGCTGGCGGCTCTAATCGAAGACGAAGTAAACAATCTAGTTCAAAAGTTACTCCACTTGTAGCAATTCTTACTACTCAACCTACTCAAGCTGCAATTGCCAACGTGTCAACTAACGGTAATGGCACAACTCCTTTGCTGCAATAATCCACCTGACTTGAAAATGGGGGTAAGGGTGTTAAATCTGTCAACAGTAAGCAGTCAAAGTGATTTAGTGAATTATTTAGTAAATCTATCTCAGTCTAATTGAGAAAATTAAGCGATCGCCCTCTGCCAATAACCTGCGATCCGCTTGATTTTCAAAAAGACCCGGAGGCGTAGTCCAACCCAAGCATCATCGCTACTTACTTTATAGCAGTCTTGGTTTTGTTGCTCTAACACCACATTGAAGGTTCTAAATCCTCTTCACAAGCAATATCGGCAGATGTCCAAGCCGCACTGGGACTGTCTTTGCTCAACTAAATCAGATAGCACCAACTCTAACAGCAACGATCGCCAGCATTGCTATAAAACCGACCGATAACAATACCCCACTCAGTAATGTGTCACCGACGACAGATAATTAGTTACTGTACATGATTTATGTCAAACTCTAAATATTGAAGAATACTTTCATCAAAGCCGATGATGGGATTTGAACCCACGGCCTGCTGATTACGAATCAGCTGCTCTACCACTGAGCCACATCGGCGTACACAATCTAAAAGTATAACATGATTTAATCATGGTAGATCAAAATCCTAAAAATCGTCTTAATCCTGAACAGTATGCCAGCCTGAAAGCAGAAATAGCTGCTCCTTTTCGCGGTTTACGACAATTTTTTTACATTGCTTTCGCTGCTTCTGGTTCACTCGGTGCATTCGTCTTTTTCTTCCAAGTGCTTGCCGGACGCGATGTTGAGAGCGCTTTGCCTAATTTAGCTCTCCAAGTCGGAATAGTTGCTTTAATGGTTTTCCTTTGGCGCTGGGAACAGCGTCGGCAACAACGCCCCAATTCCGGTAAAAATCCTAATTCTTGAAGGGAGAAATCTTAGCTAGTTAATTTTTGACTACTTTCTTTTAATATATCTTTTCTTCAAATTTACTCATGCTTTTATGAAGATTAAAATATCCAGAAAGAAAAAGTAAAAAAATTATTAGGAAATCCCAAAAAGCAAAAATTTCTGTGAAAATAGAAATCATTGAAACGGGGTCAGCCAATATAAAGACCCTGACCATAAACCCGATCGCATTCAAATGGGGTCAGCTATATTTAAAGACCCCAAATTTTATGATTCAAAAACCCTAAAATTAAAAAACCACTATATTGAAAGCGCCAGACTGATAATTTATTAGTCTGGCGCTTCCAATTTGCTAACTAGACATTTATTGAACTGTTACCAAATAAGATGAAGGAATTGGTTGGGCACGTCCAGCATTGACAAGTGCCTGATAAACAAAGGCAGCAACTTCGGCTCTAGTCGCTTCACGATTAGGATTAAGTTGCTTGGCTGTGGGATAGTTGATTACTAGTTGCCGTGCAGTTGCGGCGGCAACTGGTGCGATCGCATAATTAGGAATCTGAGCAGCATCGGTGTAAAAGGAAACGACATTTTGATTACTTGCAGTTAAGCCCAAACCATTAGCTAAAGAGACTAACGCCTGCACTCTCGGAATTTGCTGCTGTGGCTTAAAAGTGCCATCGGGATAACCAGAAACAAATTGACCCTGGTAAGCAGATTGAATGGCAGCGTAAGCCCAAAAATTGCTTGCTACATCCTTAAATTTAATTGCTGGGCGTTTGGTTGGTGGTGTTAGGGCTTTAGTGACAATAGTGGCGAATTGAGCGCGAGTTACAGGTTCATTGGGTTTAAAGCTGCCATCAGGAAAACCAGCAATAATATTTTGAGAAGCTAAAGCTTCGATGTAGCTTTTTGCCCAGTAATTTGCTGGTACATCTTTAAAGGCAACAGCCCCTCCAGGCGGTACATCAACACTGGCGGCAACAAAATCTACTGAGCCAAAAATCTTTTTCTGATCGATATCGTTGCCAACAGCGACAATTTTACTGGTTTTGGTGGCATTGTTCACATCATAACGAGTGTTATTGCGGATAAGATTGCCACCAGGATTTTCGTTGGTGCCAAGGTCGGGTGAAGCGTTGACAGTTGCTACTACTCCATCCCGCTTATTATTTTGAATGACATTTTTACGCAATACGGGCTTCGCTGACTCTGAGATAAAAAGACCGTCTTGGTTTTCGATAATTTGGTTTTCTACAACTAGAGGTGTGGAAGTGCCACCGATCGCCAGACCAAAACCAGTATCCTGAAATAAGTTACTCCGAATTTCTCCTTGAGCAGCTCTAGCGACTGAAATCCCATTGCCTTTGTTTTGCACAAACAAGTTACTTTCAATTTTGGGATTGCCTGTACCCGTGACAAAAACACCTTCTCTGACACTGTTAGTAAAAGTACTGTTTTTGATAGTGGGATTAGTTGACTCCACCCATACAGCCGTACCTCGGCTATTTGGGTTGGTGACGCTGACACCAGCGATCGTGGTATCTTGCTCGGCCAGGATGGTAATGTCTTGTCTAGCAAAGGTGCGACTAGTGTAGAAGCCTCCACCTGTAATCAATATCGCCTGACCTTTAGTAGCTTCATCACCCCGCAGTGTCACCCCTGGTTTAAGTAAAAGCGGGAAGGTTTCACCACTTTCTTGGTTATAGTTACCAGGTGCTAATTGAATAACTGCACCTGCTTGGGCTTGACTGAGAGCGAAACTTATGCTCTTGTAGGGTGCTGCCGAGGTGGCACCAGCACCAGCCCTATCTGCACCAGTTGCTGGATTAACGTAAATCGCTGCGGCAGTTGCAGGAGCTTGCGCTGTGCGAGTTGGGGCCATATTTTCTGGATGAGTCGCACCAGCATTAACCTGACCAGGTAGTAGTAGTGAACTACTAGAAACAACAAGCATTGCCGTGAGTCCGGCTCCCACGCGCAAAGAATATCTGAGATGATTGCTAGAAAGAAGGCGAAAATTTTTCGCAAGAGTAATGTGATAACCCCGATATTTCATTTTTTGAGTCTGTGATGTGCTGAATTACGGTATGTCGAACAAGGTTAAAGATAACAGCGTTGTAGCTGCTCTAAAACCCATGCAAAACTATACTGGATGATTAGCACTGATTCAGCTAAATTCCTTAGAGAGGTTACAGAACTTATACATTAGTTATATTGTGTTATTCAGAAAATTTTCTTAGGGGCACTATGAGGATGAGGCGATTTTTTAGTATTCCCTAAAGCTAGATGCTGCAACTAATTCTGCTGGAATATCATCGCAGAAAAAAGCAAACCTATTGGAAATCGAGAGAAATGCATTTTAATTTTTTATGGCTGCATCGCATCTTAGTTTTAGTAGGCATTATCTGTCTTCTGTTTTTGTCCACTCCTGCCTTTGCGGCAGAACGAGTAGTCCTGAAGTATGGTATTTTCCGTGAATCACTTTCTGTAGAGGAACTATCCACCTTTGCCGAAACAGGTGAAGTCTCACCTTTACTAAAAGTGAATTTAGCTTTGGCGCGACAAGACCCCAAAGCCATTCGTCAGTATTTAACACAGCCAGTGAAGGTAAACGCTGTATTTTTAGATAGAGCGCTAAATAGCCAGATTGGTAATATTATTTTGGATCGAGTTAGTCAAGTTATTTCTACACCGTCTCAAAGAGCAAATCGGCAAGCTTTACGAGCCGCTTTGGTACTTTCTGCGAATCAAGACGGGCAAGTGTCGCTGATTGAAATTATTAAGAATTATCCCACAAATGAAGTGGAAGTTGATGGCGATCGCTTGCAGGGTGCATACCGTCAACTCCGTCGTTTGCAAACAAACCTACAAGATTTATTTGGTCTTTAGTAAGCTAAAGTTTCTAAAGTTTCTCTTAAATACCGTTGTACCTGATGTTCCAAGCGAATTCCCTCTAATTGAGCATCGCGTTCTAGTTGCCAGCGTTGAAAACCTGAACTAGTGGAGATCGCACATTTGAGGCTATACCAAATTTCAGTATCGGCAGAAAATTGGCGATCGCTAGAAGCTGGAATTTGAGCCATAGTTCCTCATTCCTTTGTTTTTCTTCAACGGTAACTGGGTATTGGCAATGGGGCATTGGGGAGCCACTGCGGTCTTGGGGTCTCCCCAAGTGGAGCAAGTGGCGTCATTGATTATTAGTTATTCTCCTCTGCACCCCTGCATCTTCTGATACTTATTTGTAGCCCTTTAAAGTTAAATAATATACTTTACGGCCTGCTACGAATCTGTATTTATCTTAAACAAGGATTGTAATAATCGAGGCACGATTTGATTAACTCGCACCCCTAAAATTGTGAAATCTTGCTTAATCTTTTCTAAAGATAATGGTTCTATGCCAGCAAATTCTGTGTCATTAGTCACCAAAACTCGCATTACACTCACAGGTACTTGTAAAAATAGATTGCCACCCAAAAATGCTAATCCCGCCAGCACTAATGCAACACTGCGCCATTGTGGGAGAAATTTAGCTGAATCTGCTACTAATGGGGCAATTTGGTAAAGATACCACAGTATCCCAACCGACAAGGCTGCTGCCACCAATGCCAGGATACGATTTACCTTTGTATTAATTAAACAGAGAATTTTTCGCTGCCGCTCAGTCAGATTTTCTGGTTTTTGGGCTATTCCTAAAAGAGCAAATATATAAAAAGGGCGACGCAACTGCATCCATAGCAGGGGGAGAACACCAATGGCGCCAACTAACAATAGCTCCATCCAGACTGGTAAAAATGGCTCGCCTACAGACAAAAACAATAAGCAGAGTACTAAAAAAACAGGCAACGTCGCTAATCCAGCGACGTGAATCCACAAAATAGGTTCAGAGCGAAATGAATGCATATTATAAAAAGTTGTGAGTTAAGAGTTAGGAGTTAGGAATTAGCAGTCTTTAACTCCTAACTCCTAATTTATCACTCCTAACTTCTAACCATTTTACCCTCAACACTATCTCGTTAAGGTGAGAGTGCGGCGCTTCGTAACCATTTGATAGGCTTCGATGATGTCACCTTCAACCCAATCATTGAATTTATCGATGCCGACACCGCATTCATAACCGGCGTTGACTTCACGGCTATCTTCTTTCATCCGTTTTAGGGAGTCCAGAACGCCTTCATAGATCACCTTACCGCCGCGTCGCACCCTCACTTTACAGTTGCGAACTAGCTTGCCAGATTGAACGTAGCAACCGGCAACAGCACCGCGACCGACTGGGAAGACGGCACGGACTTCGGTTTGACCCAAGGGTTCTTCCACCAACTCTGGTTCCAAAAGACCTTCCAAGGCATCTTGGATATCTTCTAGGAGTTTGTAGATTACGTTGTATTCACGAACATCTACACCCGCTTCATCGGCAGCTTGTCTAGCACCACTAGCGAAGGTGGTATTGAAGCCAATAATTACAGCGTTACTGGCAGCTGCTAAGTCGATATCTGTCTCGGTGATTTCCCCAGCAGTAGCCAACAGCATCCGAATTTGGACTTCGTTTTGCGGGATTTGCTTGAGCGCTCCCACAATGGCTTCCACGGAACCTTGTACGTCTCCCTTCAAGATCAAGTTGAGTTCTTTCAACTCGCCTTCTTGTGCTTGAGCAGACAAGGTTGTAAGGGTAACACGACCCTGTAACAAACGGGATAAGCGTTGTCTGTCTGCGCGATCGCTAGCGAGTGCTCTGGCTTCTTTCTCGTTTTGGAAGACCTCAAACTCGTCGCCGGCTGCCGGCACATCACTTAAACCTAGTACCTCGACAGCAAAGGAAGGAGAAGCAATGTCTACTCTCTTGCCTCTGTCATCTACCATCGCCCGGACTTTACCGAAGGCCGAGCCAGCTACTAAGATATCTCCCACATGCAGGGTACCATTCTGAATTAGCAGGGTAGCAACTGCTCCTTTAGCTTTATCCAGATGTGCTTCAATGACAGTTCCTTTGGCGGTACGATCTGGGTTGGCAGATAGTTCTGCAACCTCTGCTACTAAGAGAATCATCTCTAAGAGCGTATCCAGATTTTCGCCTCTGATGGCGCTCACGGGAACCATGATTGTCTCACCGCCCCAGTCTTCTGATGTCAGACCATACTGAGTGAGTTCTTGTTTAACGCGTTCTGGCTGTGCCCCTTCTTTGTCAATTTTGTTAATTGCAACAACAATTGGCACTCCAGCAGCTTGGGCGTGGCTAATGGCTTCAATGGTTTGGGGACGGACACCATCATCAGCAGCGACTACTAAGACGGCAATATCTGTTACCCGCGCTCCTCGTGCCCGCATAGCTGTAAAGGCTTCGTGACCAGGAGTATCCAGGAAGACTATCTGCTGTGGTTTCCCCTCATGTTCGACATCCACATGGTATGCACCGATGTGTTGAGTGATCCCGCCAGCTTCGCCAGCAGCCACTTTGGTTTTGCGGATTGAGTCGAGCAGGGTTGTTTTACCGTGGTCTACGTGACCCATGATTGTCACCACAGGCGGACGGCGGTGGAGATATTCTTGGTCTTCTGCACCGACCATTTCCGTAATTTTTCGAGCTTCTGCTTCTCGTTCGGCGGTTTCGACTTCTATTTCTAGTTCTTTTCCTACCAGGGTAATTGTGGGAATATCCAGATTTTGAGTGATACTCACCGCCATACCTTTAAGGAACAGGATTTTCACAATCTCTGTATCGGGAACGGCTAAAACGTCAGCCAGTTCTTGCACAGTCAACGGCCCTGTGATCGTCACTTTTTCGGGGCGATCGCGCTTTGTCTCGGCTTCTTGGCGACGGTTTTGGTGATTGTCGCGCCCAGAACCAGACTTGGAACCAGACCTGGAACCAGACTTTCTGGCTCTTGCAGTTGGGGCGCTAGCAAGGGTTGCACCTGGTATCTGTACAGGTCGAGTCGCTTTCGGTTTGGGAGGACGAGCGATAGAAAGGCTGACTTGGACTGTGGCTGGTGAGTCGATATCGTCATCATCTAGCAAATCTTCTTCAAACTCATCATCAAGTATGGGTTTGATTCGCTTACCTTTGACGCCAGCTTTTGCCTTCTCTTTAACCTCGTCAATTATTTCCTCTTCTACCCACTTTTTGCCGCCTTTGGTCGGTCGAGGCGGACTTGGGCGTTTTAAATCAAGGAGATCCGGTGTGACTGGTTCATCACCCAATCCTTGAGATTTGCCCGCTATGCCTGACATCTGTCTGGGTGGAGTAGCGATCGGCATTGCGGCTGCTACTGCTTCACCTGGACGTGCCGGTCTGGGTCTTTGTCCCTCTCCCAGTTGTGATGGGGCAGATGGTCTATTACCTCTCTGCTCTGGTCTGCTGGGTGCAGGGGTAGGACGACTTGTCCTTTGTGGCGCACTTGGTGGAGACTGGTCTGTTGGCAGTTTAGCGACTCTTGGCTTAATTTGTTCGCGATCGCCTTCCGCGGGACGTAGCCGTTGGTCGCGTTTGAGGATCGGTTTATCTGCCTGAGATACTGGCGGCTCATCTACCACCTGGGCTTCTTCTGCCGCAGGTCTGGCTGGAGGAGCAACTAGTTGTGGTTTAATCGGTTTTTCCGATTTCGGTCTGGGCGGAACTATTTTTTCCGGTTTTTGGGATGCTATTTTTTCCGGTGCCGGATTTGGATTAGGCGTTTGTTCCAAGTCAGCGATCGAGGGTTGCTCTTGAGTCTCAGATTGAGTCCGGGGCACAGGTCGAGTTGGTGCTGCCGGTTTTTGGGGTGAGACTGGTGTAGCGAAAGGCCGTGGAGGAGAGGGAGGATTAGCTTCAGACAAGGCAGCTTGGGTATTGTTAGCAAGTGACGCCTCTGGGGCGTTGGGAGTAGTATTTCTCAATATTTTGGGTTTACGTATTTCCAAAATTTGCTGTTTGTGGGGTGCAGCAGGTCGCGAAGGTCCGCCGTTGGGTGGTGAATTTGGCTTATGGCTGGTTGTACCTAGTTCCTTTTTGGCTGACACACTCGTAGCTGCAAGCTTTTCTGCTGCCGCCCGGATGTTTTCTGCCTCGGATTCTGAAATCGTGCTGCTATGGCTTTTGACCGCAATATCGAGCTGGTCGCAAATTGCTAATAGCTCTTTGTTATCCAAATTCAATTCCTTTGATAATTCATAAATTCTAACTTTGCCGTTGGTCATCCACTCTTCCCCTTTAATTTACAGTTTTAGCGGATGGTTGCCTGGTTTGCGACATCTCCATCCTTGGACTACTGTTTTTAGACTGCCGTTCAGTTTTTGCCGGTGCCTCCAATCAGGAAAGAGAGATGTTTCGGTTTAATAATGGCATCCCCACCAGGAATGATGGTTGAGGGATACCCATAAAAATTTCTTAAATAAAAGATTTTTATAGGAACCCTTGACGCCGAACTGCGCCTGAGCGCTACCAGGTTGCCATTTTGTAGTTTCTTGTTTTGTTGATTCTGATTCCACAACACAATCGATTACATCTTGTTCTGGGAATATTGCCTCGCCCCTCGTTATTCGAGAGCCTAATGCCTTTTACACCCATTTACTATTTTGGCACTAACCTTAACGTTCAACAGGGAGTTTGATGAAAGCACTACTTCGGCTTTCCACACAATTCCTCTAATGATTACGTCACAAAGTTGTTCCAACTAAATTTGGTTTTGGGTATTACTGCGGGCTAGACGTTGCGACAAGCTTTGGTACAGTGCTTCTGGCACTGATGCATGTAGCGATCGCCCTAGTCGATTTTTTTTTTGAGCCGCTTGTAAGCAACTCGTTTCTGGACAAATATAGGCAGAACGCCCCATGCCCTGATCTAATTGTACCTTTCCCGATGGAAAGACGCGGACAATCCGCCAAAACTGATCTTTTGAGCCTACTTTCCGGCAGCTAATACAGCGCCGATAATTTGGTTTCATCGGTTCTTTGCGATCTCAGTCTAGGATAATGGAAGTAAAAATAAGTTTATTATGACTATTTTTTACTTATACCAAGTAGCTTTTGAGACTGAGACTACAATCTTACACTATCAAAACTTTACAAAATTAATCAATTATTCATCATCGTTATTGTCAAAACTATCTTCCTCTTCTAGTTCGTTCTGATTTTCATCCTCGAATTCTTCTTCAAAGTCCGAGTCGTCTTCTTCTGATTCTTCTGTTTGATATTTTGTTCTGACGGCTGCAAACTTGGTATCCTCTGCTGCATAGTCATACTTAGCTTTGTCTTTAATGTCTATTTTCCAACCAGTCAGACGGGCTGCCAAACGGACGTTTTGTCCTTCTTTCCCAATAGCCAAACTCAATTGATCTTCAGCTACAAGTACGTGAGTTTGCCGTGATTCTGGGTCCATCAAACGTACTTCATCTACCCGTGCTGGACTTAAGGCATTAGCAATGTATGTTGCTGGGTCTGGCGACCAGCGAATTACATCTATTTTTTCACCGCGTAATTCGTTGACTACTACTTGAATTCGCGATCCCCTAGCTCCAATACAAGCGCCTACTGGGTCTACATCGCGATCGAGAGTATCTACTGCTATTTTAGTTCGGGGGCCGACATAACGGGAAGGGGGGTTTGCCTCCCTAGCTACGGCAACAATCCGTACAACTTCATCTTCAATTTCTGGGACTTCGTTGGCGAAAAGATAAACTACCAAACCAGCATCAGCACGAGACACAAGCAACTGTGGCCCTCGTTGCTGACCTTGGGAGACTTTTTTCAGATATACCTTGAAGGTGGCATTTGCCCGATAATTATCGTTAGGCAACTGTTCCCGCTTTGGTAATTCGGCTTCTACTTCTGGCTGACCAAAGCCGCTGCTAACTGCTAGAACCACTGATTGCCGCTCAAACCGCAGGACTCTTGCTTGGAGAACAGTTCCTTCTAAATCTTGGAACTCTTCTTGCACCATCTGGCGCTGTTGATCGCGTAATTTTTGCGCCAATACTTGCTTAGTTTGCATCGCCGCCATCCGACCAAATTCTCCTTGGTCGGGGGTAACATCCAGCACCACAGAGTCCCCTAACTGCGCTTCAGGAGCGACTTGTTGAACTTCGTCTAGAGAAATTTGATGATCTGTATTATCTACTTCTTCAACAATGGTTTTGGTGGAAAGAACGCGAAATCCTTCTCCTTCAATATCGAGTTCTACTTCAAAATTTTCAAAATAATCTTCGTCAAACTGTTTGCGCTCTAAATTTTGGGCGCGGCGATAACGTTCATAGCCTTTGAGTAGTGCTTCTCTTATAGCTGATTGAACCGCAAGCCTGGGTAAATTCCGTTCGCGACTTATACTTTCAATTAATTCTTTTAATCCAGATAAAGTAACCATTGACATAAGCAATCTCCTTTAAAAATTAGGAACTAGAGACTGGGTGTTGGGCATTGGGCATTGGGCATTGGGAAGAGGACAAGAGGACAAGAGGACAAGGAGAATTGGGGACAAGGGAAAAAAACTTGTTGCAAGTTCTCACCTCTTGTCACCTTGTCACCTTGTCACCCTTGCTCCTCTGCTCCTCTGCTCCTCTGCTCCTCTACCCCTCCAATCCCTAGTCCCTAGCTTCTAGCCTTAGTAACTTGTTTATCGGCGCTCCTCTAACTGCACCTTAGTAATTAGGGAGCGGGGAATTTCGACTACACGACCTTTTTGATTTAAATAAAGTGCTGTCTCATCCCGACGAATCAACTGACCAATCCACTCTTGTTGTCCGTCGTAGGGGGGCGTTGTGGAGACAATAACAGGAAATCCTTTAAAGGAAATAAACTCCCTGTCTGTTACCAATTGCCGCGAAATACCGGGACTAGACACTTCCAAGACGTATGTATCTGGAACGATTTCCGCAGCATCTAAGGAGGCTTCTAAAGCACGGCTCATCCTCTCACAATCGTTCAACCCAGTGTCTTGCTCTGGATTGCGAATGTCTACCCGCAACACTGGTGGACTTTGGTTGGTGTGAAAAACCACGCCAACCACTTCCAATCCCAGTTCTTCTGCCACTGGTGTCGCCAAATCAATAATTTGTGGAACTAAAGGATGAGCCATGAGAGAATTCAATAAAAAAAGTGGGCATCGACCCACTTCCTGCGATAGGTATATCTTCCAAGAAGTCTTGTGACGAACCAAGTTATGATTCGCCTAATTCGAGTTTAGCGCATTTCTTTTATAGTCGTGTATTGGGCATGGGGCATGGGGCATTGGACATTGGTTATTCTTCTTGTCCTCTCATCTCCCCTGCTCCCCTGCCCCTCTGCTCTCCCTACCCTTCTCGTATTTTGGGGAGAATAGCGCCTTTATCTACTACCACCGGAACTGATACTTGTGTTCTTAGCTGCCGGGTTTGCTCGATAATTTGGTCTATGTCTTCTTGGGATAAACGCTGGACGTAGTTGAGTTTGATTTCCTCTAAGAAGTCAAAAAGTAAACTTTGAATTTCTGAGAGTACATGTTTTTCCTTGATTTGAGATCCTAAGACCTGGGTGAAGCTTTCTACTAGCTGACTGGTGAGTTGTGCTCCTACAGGGTCTTCAACAGCGCTAACTAAAGTTTTGTAAAGATTAGTTGTGATTTGAGTCGCCAGTTGTTCGCTTAACTGGGTTTGAGCCTGTGCCACGCCAGGGAGATTCTGGAGGTTGCGGTAGACGGGGACTTGATGGAAGACGGTTTCGATGTTGTGGCGCAGAATGGCAACGATCGCAGGTTGGATATCAGGTAGCACTTGGTAGACAATTGTTTTTACCAAAAGACTTGCGATCGCTTCCACTTCATTTACATTGTTAATATCTATGTAGGGACGTAAATTTTCTTGTTGCGAGAGCCAGCTTGTCAATTCACCCCGCTGAATTGAACCCTGAACCTGATTAATCACCCTCACCACGACAATTTCTGTAAGTTCTTCGGCAAAATTGGCGACAATTCCCTGATTAATTTGCTTTCGTACTGGATGCAGATTCAATAACTGCGCTCGATCGAGGCGAATTAATACAGGTATAATTCGCAACCCTCGCCAAAAGGGTATTAGTAAAAATAAATCGTACCAACGCCACAATAGTGCTTCTAACCAGCTAAAACCAGGATGTTGGCGTCTGAGCAAGAAAGTGCGCCCCAGCAATTCTACGCCAAATAAAATCACAAAAGGTAAGTCAATAATCCAGAATTTATCAATAAAATCGCCATTTTCCCCGATTTGGCGGTAGTAGTTACTGGCGATCAAAGGGCGGATGCTTTTGTTGAAAAAATTAATTTCTTTATCCCAGCTATTTTGTGATAGGTGCGGCTGACTCCAAAAAGTAGCGAAGGACTGTTTTGCAGATTCTTTGCGGATGTGCGATCGCATCCTTTGTTTGATTTTCTCCAGAGTCCCACTCTTATTAGCTCCCGCAAACGGGTTACTGTCAATCATCTCGCTACTAAGACGACTTATTTGTATTAGCCTGTTATTTACCTGAGGCGACTGTAACCCTGTTTGCCTAACTTGTTCCTCTAATGCGTCTACTGTTTCTAGATAACTTTTTGTGTCTCGATGACTTTCAATACCTTTGATTGGGTCATAAATATTAGTAATTTGGGGAAGTTTTCGCAAGTAGAAATCTCGCCAAGGTACATAACTTAAATCAAACAACACTAAACCTAAATTTACTGCGGCAGCAATTGCCATAAATCTTTCAACCCAAAGATTACGCTGCTTAGAAGATTTTATATTTTTCATTTTTTGTAATATATGATACTTGTTGAGGTCCACAGGTAAAGAGACTGCTTTTCACCTTCAGCTGACGCTCAATGCACAGATGTGATTTTCTAACGCAGTTTAGGGTTAAAAGGGTATATTCGCTTCAAATGATAACCGCTATATCTTTGCTTATACAAGATACTTCTTTTGATGGATGACAGAAGTTATTGTTTAAATATCTGGCTAAATTTAACAAAAAAAAATCACAATTTGTTCAAAATTCATTAAATAATCGTGAAAAAAGTTATTAAACAAACTTAAAATGCAGCTGTTAACGTTTACGATCCTGCTGATTTGACCCAAAGGAGTTTTTAAGTATGTGGTGTGGGTTTGGAAAATCAAGCGCAACCTTTGCTGTTACTTGCCTGATGACTGCTAGTTTGGTAATTACAGACACAGGTTTTGCAGCCCCTCAAAGAAGTTATACACCCCAGCAATTCCGTGAAGTATTGCGGGGATTAGGCTATAACGTCAAGGTAACAAATACCGCTTTGACAGACGAGGAAACTAAAAAGGCAATTCGAGAATTTCAGACTGGTTATAAGCTAAAACCAGTTGATGGCATCGCAGGGCCAAAAACCCAAGATTTTGCTGCTAACATCGTTCAAATTCTACACAGAAATTTGAATGCAGTGGTGAAGCCAAATCCTCCTCTGCCGCGCGATCGTTTTTATGGTTCTCGCACGGAAGAAGTGGTGAAGGAGTATCAGAAGAAATATCAGTTGCAAGAAACTGGAATTGCTAACTTAGCACTCCGCCAAAAGCTGAATGAAGAAGCAAAGACACTCTTCAGCCAGCCGACAACTAAACCAACAACTAAACCGACAGCGACACCGAGAGCAACACCGAGAGCAACACCGAGAGCAACACCGAGAGCGACACCGACAGCTACGCCAACAGCGACACCGACAGCTACGCCAACAGCGACACCGACAGCTACGCCAACAGCTACGCCAACAGCTACACCGACAGCTACACCAACAGCTACACCAACAGCTACACCAACAGCTACACCAACAGCTACACCAACAGCTACACCCTAGTTGCCAAAAAAACTCCTACCCCAAATCCGCTCAAGCGATCTGATTTGGTTCTTCTAAGGGTCTGCCCTTGGGTGTAGGTAGAATTGGACGGCGGTCATTGTAAGGCATAGGAATGTACTGCACGCTGGGTCGTCCTCCTTGTGGCTGTGGGTACATATCCATGAGATTATAAATAGAATGGGGCAGTCCGACGGTTACGGGCAGCCCCATTTCTGTTGCTTCTTCAATAGTGATGGGATAGTCATGGGTGACGCGCCCAGTTGTCAAGGCTTCGATAATCGGTTCGATATTTTCTGGCAGAACTTTTTGTTTAGGTACACTGTCTTTTAGCAAAGTTCGTACAAACCGCTGTACCTGCTGTATTGCTTTGCGTGATAGGTCAGCCATAATTAGGGTTTGGTCATCAATCTCACCGATGGGTTTATCTTCAACCACTTTCAGAATACTGGCTGCGGGGTAATTACCCAGTTGGGGATCGACTGGACCCAAGACAGCGTTAGCATCCATAATAATTTCATCAGAGGCGAGGGCAAGCATTGTACCGCCACTCATAGCATAGTGAGGTACAAAAACTGTGACTTTTGCTTGGTGGCGAATTAACGCTCTGGCGATTTGTTCCGTAGCTAAAACCAAACCGCCAGGAGTGTGCAAAATTAAGTCAATTGCTACATCTGGCGGTGTGAGGCGAATTGCTCGCAATATTTGTTCTGAGTCTTCAATAGTAATGTAGCGAGATATAGGAATTCCCAAAAAGCTAATGGACTCTTGACGGTGAATTAGTAAAATCACCCGACTTTTGCGTTCCTGTTGGAATTCTTGTAAAGCACGCAAGCGCCGATATTCTATTTGACGTTTTTGCCAAAGGGGTTGCAAAGAAGTCAGAAGGAGGAAAATCCAGAATAAATCACCAATACCAAAGCCCATATATTTATTTTTGTTCAAAAATAACGGTTGCCGTCATTATTGTCACAAATTTGGGGCGATCGCAGTTCTATCTGTAGATTTATAGAAAAATTACGAATTATTTACTACCCCTTCGCCAAATTTTAATAGTGTCGTCATCACTACCGCTAACTAGGGTTTGGCCATCGGGACTGAAGGCGACACATCTAACATAGTTGGAATGCCCTGTAAGTGTGCTGATTTCTCTGCCACTGTGTATGTGCCACAGTTTGATAGTGTTGTCCCAACTGCCACTAGCGAGAAATTGTCCATCCTGGCTAAAGGCGACTGACCAAACTGAATCAGAATGACCTATGAGAGTACGAATTTCTTTGCCTGTATTTATATGCCAGAGTTTAATC
Organism: Nostoc sp. DedSLP04; assembly: GCF_034530775.1. NCBI lineage: Bacteria > Bacillati > Cyanobacteriota > Cyanophyceae > Nostocales > Nostocaceae > Nostoc > Nostoc sp. DedSLP04. Next base: position 158,894 of record NZ_JAVRCL010000002.1, read on the forward strand.
GTGTTGTCACCACTGCCACTGGCGATAATTTCCCCATTTTTGCTGAAGGCGATACAGTTGACAAAGAAAGAATGGCCTGTGAATGTGTAAATGTTCTTGCCTGTGTATACTTGCCACAATTTAATAGTGTAATCATTACTGCCACTAGCCACCAGTTGTCTATCCTGGCTATTGGTTGTAAACGTTCTCGGAGAGTAGGCGACTGACGAAACTGGGTCGGAATGACCTGTGAAAGTTTGGATTTCTATGCCTGTGTTTACCTGCCACAGTTTGATTGTGCAGTCAGCGCTGCCACTAGCCAAAAACTTGCCATCTGGACTAAAAATAACGGAATTTACCCAATTAGCATGACCAGTGAGAGTACGAATTTCTTTACCCGTGTTGACATCCCACAATTTGATTGTATTATCCCAACTCCCGCTAGCTAAGATTCCCCGATTTAGGTCTGCAACTCCCGCAGATTTGCCGGATTCGCCTTGATAAGAAAGGTTTGAAGAGATTGGGATTGGGCTAAAGGCGACCGAATGAACCATACTGGAATGACTAGAAGGCCAACGACCCAGTTGACGCACTAGCTTGCCAGTACTCACTTGCCAAAGTTTGATGGTCTTGTCATTACTGCCACTAGCAATAAATTGTCCGTCTGGGCTAATGGCGATCGCATGAACCATACTAGAATGACCTTTGAGGGTCTGTACGCATTTCCAGTTCTGCCGATCTAATACAACAGGTACAGGTAGTTGCAGCTTAGGGGTTATCACTAAATTAGATGAGCTTTTTGTTACATACTCCCCTGTTTCAGGGCCTAATAAATCCAACCACTCTTGCACAGACTGGGGACGATACGTTGACTCCAGATCCATGCCGCACATAATAGCTTGATTTACCCTGTTGGTGATGTTGGGATTAAAATATTGTGGTGGTTCTAAATTAATATTGTGACGTCTATCATCTGCACTAGTCGGTACAACTGCGGTAAGCAAGTTATACAAAGTAGCGGCTAGGGCGTAAATATCAATATATTCTCCTCGCGGCGCTTCTGATTCATACTGTTCAGGTGGGGCAAAACCAGGAGTACGATACACTGTATGCCTTTGGATCGTATTAGGAATAAATTCTCTAGCGATGCCAAAGTCTATCAGCACTGCTTCTAATTTATCAATGCGGATCATGATGTTGCGTGGTTTGAGATCCCGATGCAACAGTCCTTTAGAATGGATTAAGGTCAAAGCATCGCCAATTTGCCGGATGTAAAGTAGTGCTTCTGTCTCTGATAACACTCCTATTCGCCTCAAGCGCTGTGCTAAGTCTTCCCCTTCGATGTAATCCATCACCATGCAGGGCAAATTTCCCTCATCGAAGATGGTTTCTATCTGTACTATATGAGGATGGTGGCACACAGCCAGCCGAACTGCTTCATCACGAAAGTCTTGCCGTAACTTGTTTCGGTGGAGTATCCAGGCGGGGTGATTCAGGATTTCTTCTTTGAGGGTTTTAATCACTCGCTGTTGATTTCGTTGATTTCTGGCAAGATAAGTAATGCCAATTCCGCCTTCACCTAGTTGGCTTTCAATAATGTAGCGTCCCCCGAATAAAGACTTTCCTGCATTCCACACCATTAGTAATATTTGACAATTGCTGGTATTTATTTTGGCACGGTATTCAGTTCAGCCAACACGAATTTTTGGGAATTCCATTTGAATTGCTGTTGTAGCTTTTTAGAACTTACTTACTTAGATAACATTTTCATTAACCTCAATAATTACTAATAGTATAAAGTTTGGATATACCCTCATAGTTTTGGCTAAACTATGCCTTTATACGAAAAAATGAAAGTTGATTGCTCATGTTACAGTAAACAGTAACTTTAGACATATTTGTTCATAATAATTTGACTTGTAGGTAATCTAAAATTATGCTAAAGAATCTCAATTTGAAACAAAAATTTACAATTCTGCTACTGGTAATTTTGACATTTGGTCTGAGCTTGAGTGGATTTACTCTTTCTTCTCTACTGAGGGAGAATGCTAAACAAGATATTAGCTCCACTGGTCTCATGCTCATCCAAACAATGAGTTCTGTTCGTAAATACACCAGTACTCAAGTGAATCCAGAGCTAGTTGATAAATTGGCTACTGAATTTTTGCCACAAACCGTTCCTGGATACTCAGCACGAGAAGTGTTTGAAATTTTACGGAAAACAACAGACTACCGTGATTTCTTTTATAAAGAAGCAACTCTCAATCCCACAAATCTTCGGGATAAGGCTGACGGTTTTGAGACGGAAATTGTAGAACAGTTCAGAAATAAATCAGACCTTAAAGAAGTTAGTGGATTTCGCTCAATTCCTGGTGGGGATATCTTTTATATTGCTCGTCCCTTAGCAGTGTCTGAACAAAGCTGTCTGGCCTGTCATAGCGTACCTGAAGCTGCACCTCAAAGTATGATTAGTCTTTATGGTGCTGCTAATGGATTTGGGTGGAAACTTAATGAAATTGTTGGCGCTCAGATTATATCAGTACCCGCCAAGAATGTCATTAATAAAGCAAATCAGTCTTCTTTACTAATTATCTTGATTGTATCAGCTATATTTATAGCGACTATCCTATTAGTCAACTTGTTCTTGAATCGACAAGTTGTGAAGCCTCTCAAACGCATGACTCGCATAGCCGAAGAAGTTAGTACGGGACATATGGAAGTTGAATTTGAGCAGATGTCTAATGATGAAATCGGTAATTTAGCTAGAGCCTTTAAACGGATGCAGTTAAGTTTAGAAATGGCGATGAAAAGAATCAAACGTACTCAAGGAGGTACAGGCGATTACAATAATTTCTAATGACGTTCTCTCTAAGAGACTTAAAAGCGTAGCTTGCTTCTCTGTAAGGGTACGCAAACTCGCTTTGCGGGACACTAACGTAATCAAGCTCTGTACAAGACGTTGCGTGTAACTTGCTTCCCTCATAGAAGTATACAGAGTCGCTTTGCAGGATGTTAACGTAATTAATTTTTGTTTCTAGGATATTTAAACCTACTAAAAAACCTTGCTAATTTTATTAGCTTTGTTGACTTAAACCCATAGAATTAGTTAAAAGATTAAAAATTATTCCTCAATCCGTGATGTCTAAATCTCTATGAAAATAAGCTTTGTTTAAATTCAAAAGCTGCTTGAAAATTAGGAATCTCCTTAGTTACAAGTTCAATAAATTGGTCAGCTGAAATATAAGGATTGTGGGCTAGTATTTCTTCTATAATCAGATTTGCCATTGGGCCGATGTGGTAGGCTAATTCTTGCTGACAATGTTTGATAAATGCTGGTTGGAGTGAAGATTGTTGTTCAATTCTTTGCCCAGTTTGTGGACTAGTGGGTGAATTAAAAATTGTTTCTTCAGGTTGGTTATATGACTGCGATAAAGCCGACATAGCCTGAAATTCAGGGTTAAATACCGTAGCCGGTAAATCATCAACCATGATTGCAGAAAACATTGCTATTTCTGGTTCTCGAATACGCTCTAAATCTCGAAGAACTTCGCTGGCTGTTTGGTATCGCTTGTTAGGCCTATCTTCCAACATACAATCAAGTACTTGAGCAAACCCATCAGTAACATAAGTATAATCACGCCAGTTCCATTCAAGTGAGTATTGATCCATTAGTAAAGATGGATCTCTAGCTGTGAGTAATACAATAGCAGTTACACCTAAAGCATAAAGGTCACTAGAGGGTGAACATAAACCCAAACTAATCTGTTCGCGGGGAGCATATCCAACTTTGCCTACAAGGGACATTTTGCCAACAAATGTTACCTGGTGGTTGGAACTTCTCGCCTCGTTAATATCAGCAATTTGCTTGCCTACCCCGAAATCAATCAGCACTGGCAGATCCTTGCCATCGGGTAACATGATGTTGTCTGGAGAAATATCTCGATGGATGATGTTGTGCTGATGAACATATTCCAAAACAGGCAGCAGATTCTTTAGCCACTGTATAACTTCGTCTTCTGAAAAATTTCTTCCTTGACGTTGAAGTTCTCCTAGCAGTCTTGAATATGTTTTACCGTCAACATACTCTTGTACTAGGAATAGCCGACCATCTCCTTCAAAGCAAGCCAAAAACTTAGGAATTTGAGGATGTTGCAATTGATGAAGAATTTTCGCCTCTCTTTTAAATAAGTTACGATATTGTTCTAGTCCACTTTCGCCTGTGCCAATGGGTGCAAATTCTTTGAGAACACAGGCTTCATTAAACCGACGAGTGTCAAATGCTAAGTAAGTTCGTCCCAATCCTCCCTGTCCTAGTAGTTTTTGGATAATATAGCGGTTATCGATTAGAGTTCCAGCAGCTATTTCTGGTCTTGTCATAGGGGACTGTGACATCATCATCGCACTCCTAGCGATTTTGTTATTGATAAATTATCTAATTTGCTGAAAGTCAGAAACTCTAGCAGATAAAGGCTGATAACATCCTTTAAATTGAGGTTAGCACCACTATCAAGCCAAGGAAATACACTTTTCTACAATTTTCTGATGGTCTGGTGTTACCAAATAGACAATTTTAATGTGAGTAATTCGATCGTAATACTAATACTTAAGTATTTTAGCTGCCGCAACATAATCTGTGTCTGCGGTAATATCTGCAAATGTTCAGGGGTTCGCCTTTGAGATTTGCTGCTGAACCTTATTTTCCCCATAGTTACCCAATTGAAACTGGGTTGAGGAACAGTAAGGATATAGCGTGACATCACGGTTTTTCATAAAAAATGAGGTTGCTATAGACTTGCTGAAAGAAATATTATATGTATTTCAAGTGCTAAATATGCGATCGCTCTCAAAAATTAATCTTTCTGAGAGCTAATATCATTATTAAATAGCTGCTTCGGCATCGGCTATCAAAATTTTTAGCGGAGGTAATTTCTCAAAAGCAGAAAATTATACTGCGTATCAGAAAAGACTTGTGAAGCTATAATAATTCATCTAGTTCATCAGGATTCACGCCTAATTGACGCAAACGTTCTGCTAATTGTTCTACTTTTCGTTTGGCTTGAGCAGCTTCTTGTTCTGCAATCATAGCTCGTTCAGTTGCAGCAGCAGCTTCCTCTGTGGGTGCAAGAATTAATTCTCCTGTCAAAGTGAACCACCTTAACCACAACCTTTCAATATCTCGAAATGAACCTTGCCATAAGCCTAAACTCAAATCTATCTCTGGCATTAATAGGTATCCATCGGTCAAATTCATCGGTTCATAGTGACCGCCGACCAACTGAAAAGCCCGAAGTTCATTAGTATAGCGACTGAAAACAACATAGTAGGGAATCCGCAAAATTCGTTCATAAACTTCCCATTTGCTAGGAGGTTTATCTACTGCACCTTCTCTTCTTGTGCCTAAATCTTCGTCTTCCGTACCTGGAGATAATAACTCAATAACTACAAAGGGATTTGCTGGTTCTTGCCAAGTGACATAACTTAACCGTAAATCTTGCCCTTTGTATAACTTTTCTACACCTACTGCACCAAACCAATCGGGGCGTTTATACCATAAAGGATGCTGTAAATCATAGTAGAGATTAAGGTCAGCCGCACTGTAAACTAGTTCAGGATTCCAGTTAATGGGCTGAAAAGTTAGGTATAAAAGTAAGGGTTGTAAAAAGTGAAAATCGTCTGGCAAGCCTGGTTCCTCTGGGTTATCACTTGGTAAATCATACATCGTTGGTAGGGTTTCCCAAGGAGGAAGCGGCGGGTCAGATTGAGGGATGTAATGGGGAGAAGAAGTCATATTAACAATTCAAAATTCAAAACTTGTACTGAGCGTAGCCGAAGTATTCAAAATTCAAAATTAAAGGCATTTTGATTCGGGGATTTAAACTCAGACTCAAAATATGTTACGACAAGACGTAGGGATCTTAAACCCTTGAATGTACGATAAAAATTAGGTTTGTATTTTTCGGCTATTACTTTTATGGCTCTACCATACTTATTAGGCTAAATTTACAGCTTCCAAAAGGGAATAGGGAGAATAGATGTGTACTGAGTTTTTTCACGTAATCAAATAAGATTCCTATAGAAGTAGTAATGTTATTCCACAACTAGCTGCGAAGTGTTGGCGCACCGCTCTGCTAACGCCTAATTTTGAGATTACCTCTGCTACTATTATCTCTAAATGTTCGGCTTCCTTGGGTCAAATGCCACTGGACTCTAATCGTGAAACTTGCTCAAGGTTGCTAATTAGCGAGATATCACTGATTGAAAGGTATAAAAATTTTTTCTTAATTGCTTATAAATAACTATTACTGCCTAAATAACTTGGGGAATACTGAAATTTAGTCCCATTAAAGGTGTATGAAAAATGGCAGATAATAAAGTCAGTGCAAAACTTTCCTCCGCAGACAGGGAAGCCGTGATGCAAGCTATTATTACTATCCGCGAAAAGTTACCGTTCTTGATTGATTTGACAACTGAAGAGCGTAAAGCTTTACCTAAGCTGGGAGATAAGAGTCGGGCGTTTGTGAGTAAGGCGTTGGAAATCGGCACGCAAAACCCTGACTTCTTACCTCGTTCTTTTGACTTGAATGAAATGCGCCAAGATATCGAATTATTTGAAGCCCTGTATCCCATTTTGCTGTCGTTGACGCAACTGCAAGAACTGGTGGATGATACATCTGTGGCTGTTGGTAGCGAAGCTTATGCGGCGGGGTTGATGGTATATAACTATGCGAAAGTCAGTGGTAAAGGCGCGGGTTTAGAGTCAATGATTGATGATTTAGGACGCAGATTTGCCCGGAAAGCTAAAAAAGTGCAATCACAAAGTTCATAAGGGACTTCCAACAAATAAATTATCCAATCTTGTGGGGTGGACATCTTGTCCGCCCTTGGCTATGGGCGGGCGAGACGCCCACCCCACAAGAAGTAGTTGAGTATTTTTTTATTTGGAGTTCCTTAAGTTGAGAAATTAACTCAATGCTTCTACCTAAAAACCTTAAATTTTGAGCTTCTGAGCTTGGGTGTTTCTGTTTCAAGTGAAAAACTCCCAGTCAGAAGCTCAATTTTTGCTGTTGTCAGCAAGAACGTTTTTGTTTAAAGTGAGAATGTTTTGGTTTTAAACGAGAACTTTCTGGTTTGAAGTGAGAATATTCTGGTTGAAAACGAGAAGTTTTTGGTTTGAAGTGAGAATGTTCTGGTTTTAAACGAGAACTTTTCGGTTTCAAGTGAGAACGTTTTTGTTTGAAGTTAAAAAGTTTGTGTTTAGAACTAAACACTTGTAGATTAAAAAGCAATACGGTTTACTATTTTGACGCGCTAAGTACTAGCGCACTGCTCCGCTACATCATAATAATAGTCAGAAAGGCTTCTATTGAATAGAAGACCATATTTGAGAGATGTTCTGACACACTTTTTCCCAATCATTTGGTTGTAAAGTTCCTAATTGACGTTCTAATAGACGCTTTTCTACTGTGTTTATCTTATGCAATCTCACTACCGAAGGACGCATTAAACCTGCTTGCTGCCATTCGATAATTTCAACATCAAAAGCAGTTTGAGTGATTTGACTGGTAATACGCGCCACAATAACATCATCATCTCCGGTATCTAAAAGTACTAATACTGGGCGAAGTTTGAATGTTACTGCATCAGAAAATGGCAACTTGAGCAATATAACAGAACCAGATTGATAATTTTGCATTGATTAAATCGTGTCGTAGATAGCATCATCTTCGCTGTAGCCTTTTAGTAATTGTTCGGCTGCAAGACGATGCCAAGCTGCTTCTTCTTGTTCTTCTTCTGTGGGTTCATTGACGAGAATAATTACTTTTACCTGCTGGTTATTTGCTAACTGTTGCCATATCACATTTGGTAATTCTATTTTGCCTTCATCGGTGACATTGGCAGGAAATTCGTATGCTTTCATATTGTGTTTATTGTTGGCTAGTTCTAATACTATTTTGACGCTGTTATTGCACAACTAGCTGCGATCGCCAAATTTTGATATTTCCGCCACTATCTCCAGCCGCAAGCCAATTTCCATCGAGGCTAAAGGCGACGGAACGAACTGAGTCGAAAAGACTGAGGGTGCAAATTTCTTTCCCTGTTGCGACTTCCCACAGTTTGATAGTTTTGCCATAACTACCACTAGCCAACATTTGCCCATCACTACTGATGGCTACGGAACCAACCCAGTCGGAATGACCACTCAGGGTGTAAATTTCTTTCCCTGTTGCCACATTCCACAGTTTGATAGTCTCGTCCCAACGACCACTAGCCAACATTTGCCCATCACTACTGATAGCGACGGACATAACCGAGCCGGAATGACCACTCAGGGTGCAAATTTCTTTCCCTGTTGCGATTTCCCACAGTTTGATAGAGTGACCACTACCACTAGCCAACATTTGCCCATCACTACTTATGGCTACGGAACTAATATAACTGGAATGACTACTCAGGGTGCGAATTTCTCTGCCTGTTGCCACATTCCACAGTTTGATAGTGTCGCCACTACCACTAGCCAACAT
>NZ_JAVRCL010000002.1:167494-262568 GCF_034530775.1 Nostoc sp. DedSLP04
CCCATCTCTACTGATAGCTACGGAACCAACCCAGTCGGAATGACCACTCAGGGTGCGAATTTCTCTGCCTGTTGCCACATTCCACAGTTTGATAGTCTTGTCTCGACTACCACTAGCCAGTATTTGCCCATCGCTACTGATAGCTACGGAATTCACCGAGTCGGAATGATCACCCAGGGTGCGAAGAAGTTGACCTGTAGTTGATGAAAACAAGTGAATAACTTTTCCTGCCAAACTTGCTAAGATATCTCCCTTGGGGCTAAGGGCTTTTTTCCCAGAAATACCTGGGATGATGTGGACGCATTCCCAAGATGGGCGTGTATTGGGACGAGATATTACTGGTTGTGTTGGCGGTATGGGACTTGCACCCAACAAATCCAACCACTCCTGCACAGACTGGGGACGAAACTTATAATTTAACGCCATCCCCTTCATAATTGCCTCATTCACCTTGTCGCTAACACTGCCATTCAACTCCTTGGGTGCTTGTAGCGTAAAATTTTGCAGCCTAGCTGGTGCTGGCATAGGCAATTGTCCAGTCACTAAAGAATATAATGTAGCTGCGAAGGCGTAAACATCAATATATTCTCCCCGTTGTTCGACGGGTGCATATTGTTCTGGTGGCGCGTAACCATGAGTAACACTCTCTGTATGCTGTAAAGCTGCACCGGAAATAAATTGTCTCGCAAGCCCAAAGTCAATTAGCACCGCTTCTGGTTTACCAGCACGCATCATAATATTACTCGGCTTCAAATCCCGATGCAGCAAGCCTTTCTCATGAACCAATATCAAAGCTTCGCCAATTTGCCGAATATATTGCAGTGCTTCCCCTTCCGGTAACGCCCCTTTGTTGGTGATTCGCTTCCCCAAATCTTCGCCTTCGATGTACTCCATCGCCATACAGGGAAAATTACCTTCATTAAAGACATTTTCTACCTGCACAATATGAGGATGACGACATAAAGCCAGTCGCAAAGCTTCATCCCGGAAGTCATGCCGTAATTTATCTTGATGTGGTATCCAGTCAGGATGATTGAGGATTTGTTCTCTGAGGGTTTTGATGACTCGCAATTCACCGCGTCGATTTTTCGCAAGATAGGTAATACCAACTCCACCTTCGCCCAATTTTCTCTCGATTATGTAGCGACTACCAAATAACTCCTGCCCTGGATTCCACGCCATTGGTCAAAACCGTAGTTTTACTGATATTTTATTTTTGCACATCATAAATATCAGTTTTTGGCATCTTTACTCAACTTTGCTCATAGGCTGTTAAGAATTCGTCCCGTGAGATACCTACTTGACTGCAAATTGCTCTTAACGTCCCTGATTTAATTTGAGATTGGTTAGGCATTACTAATGGTGTCTGCGAGCCATCTTCATTTTCTCGGATCATGACAATATGTTCACGTTCCCGAACAATGCGAAATCTCAAAAACTCAAATGCTTTGATAACTCTCTTCTTTGGAGCATCAACAGGAAACTTCGGTATTAAATAGCCACCTCTGCTTCTGTCAGAAAAGCCTCAATTATTGGTGAGTCATCTCCAAGCATTTCTTTGCCAAATATTTCAATGTAGCAGCGAATAGCTGACTTGATATCGGCTAAGGCTTCTTCATAGGTGTCACCTTGACCAACGATCGCCCCTTTTATACCCAGAGGGTAGGCAACATAACCGTTAGAATGTTTTTCTACAATAATTTTGATTTGTTTCATCGCTAAGGCTTTGGCAAGCGAGATTTTAGACGATTTTGATGGAGCGTACAATAAGCAGTATATTCAATCGTAATCAATTTATGGCGATCGCATTTTTAGATTACTATGTTCCTAATTTGCAACGACTTCTTTTCCGAAGCTCAACTTTATGCAATGCTGATAGAGCCTACAATAAGCAGTGTATTCAATTGTAATAAACTTATGGTGATCGCAGTAGCTAAACCCTCATCCTGGCTAGAGAATGGAATTCGACTTGAAAAAGTTAGTAATATTAATCTATTTAAAATTACAGATGAATTGTCAGATCGGATGCAAGAACTTGTTGATAAGAAAACAGCTAATTCTCAAACACCAGAAGAAGAGGCTGAACTGGAAGCAATTGGAGAATTAGTGATAATTGTTACCTACATCAATGGGATGATTGCTAATGAAGCGCAAGAATCCAACGAGACAGAAAACAGGGACATGGGAATAGACAGAAATTAATCCAATAATCCTATCTGATTTGTGAAAATTTGCACTGTTCAGCTCCCCGACTTTTTTAAAAAGTCGGGGAGCTAATTAGGTTTTATTGCATCAAAATTTGCCGGATTAAAATACTCATTACCTCATCTGGGTTGCCGGTTGGTACCAGTGGACTCCAATCTCCTACGCTGGCGTAGCCAATTACCTGCAAATAGTGAATTGTACTGGTAACGGCTTTGGTTGAACCAATCAATATATGCTTAATCGGTTCTCTCTTGGGAAATGGCTGTTCAGTTGATTGTTTGACAGTAGGTGTATCTAAATATTCACCTAAGAACTGCTCTAACTTTGACTGGGCGGAATCTTCTTCTTGTGCCATGATTGTATTTATCTCCTGATAAGGGGGCCGATAAGGGCGATCGCATTCATCTTTTGCCGGATTGAGCGATCGCCTTTATCATGGTTTCATTTTAATGTATAAAATTATACTTGTTAACTATTAATTCAAAAATTTCTATCAATAATTCCGAAATTTTAATGTCAATAAATTAGGTCTAATTCGAGTTATTTAAGATTTTATTGCTATAAAAAAATGCTAGATTTAGCAAATTTTTAACTAAACCTAGCAATCCTAAATTATTTACAAGAAGTCTAATCTTTAGGTTCAATTCCCGCCGCCCGCAATTGTGCTGCTAGTCGTTGGGCGCGTTGTTGTTCTTGTTCGGCGCGTTGTCGTTCTTGTTCAGCACGTTGTCGTTCTTGTTCGGCGCGTTGGCGTTCCTGTTCGGCTAACTCAGAACCCCAAGGTAAAAGGTTTCCTTGTTGATCCCACCACCGTAACCAATTTCCTGGGCGATTTTCACGAGTACCTTGCCACACCCCAAGGTAAAGATTCATTTCTGCTATCCAGTAGAGTTGATTTTCATCAGGCCCTTGCAAAATGTATTGTTCTGTATTCTGCAAGCGATACATCTCGAAACTGCCGCTATCTGGCTCAAAGATAATATAGTTTGGTACTTTTAAGATGCGCTCGTAGAAAAACCATTTTCCTGGGGGATATGTTGCTTTGATAGAATATTCTGTTTCCTGTGTATCGGAAATAAATTCCATCACAATTACGGGAATATCACCCTGTAATTGAGGTGTGTAACTGCGTATTACTTCTTCTCTACTAACATTAATTTTGGCAATGAAAGCCCAATCAGGAGCTTTAATGACCATTTTGTTGTTTAAAGTGGCACAAATACCGTAATTAGTTGTTGTTAGGGCGTTAGCTGAAATTTTTCCGGCTAATTGTAGGCTTTCTGTAAGTGCAGCAGCTAAGGCTGGTTGGTTGATGTTATCCACTGGATCATCTGGCAGTTTGTAATCATCGGGTAGTTTTTCCCAAGTGATTTGGTAGTCTTGGGTGAGGGCTGTCATGATCGGTTTTCCTTTAGGATTGGGCATTGGGGAGCCAGCGCTGTGGGCGGGTTTCCCGACTTGAGGCGACTGGCGTCATTGGGCATTGGGAAAGAGAAGGCAGGGGTGCACAGGGGCAGAGGGGGAGAGGGGAAAAACTTACTGCAACTTCTTCCCTGCTCCCTCATTTCCCTCATCTTCCTAGTCCCCAATAGTTACTCATCTTCATCAGGTTCTAAATCGTCGGCTGTCAATTCTTGATGCGGGATGGCGGCAATAATCGCATCTATTACTTTGGCAACGGGTAAAATCTCGATATCAAGATCGGGGAATTTTTGTCCTTTAGGGACGATCGCTCTTTTAAATCCCAATTTAGCTGCTTCTTTCAACCTTAGTTCCATTTGGGAAACCGATCGCACTTGTCCACCTAACCCAACTTCACCAATTAATACTGTGCCGGGATCAACGATGCGATCGCGGAAACTAGCTACAATTGCGATCGCAATTCCCAAATCTACTGCCGGTTCTTCCACATTCAAGCCACCCGCAGAAGCAACGTAGGAATCTAACTTGGACATAGGAATTCCCACCCGTTTTTCTAAGACGGCAAGAATTTGCACTAAGCGGTTGTAGTCTACGCCAGTTCCAGCACGCCGAGGGGAAGGGTAGCTGGTAGGACTCACTAAAGCCTGCAATTCTACAACGATCGGGCGAGTGCCTTCACAAGCCACGACAATGGCAGTACCTGGTGCGGGATCGTCACGGTTGCCTAAAAATAGCTCTGAGGGGTTGGAGACTTCTCGCAATCCATCTGTCACCATTTCAAAGATACCGATTTCGTGAGTTGCGCCGAAGCGGTTTTTGACTGTCCGTAATAACCGATGCGAGGCAAAGCGATCGCCTTCAAAATACAACACTGTATCGACTAAATGTTCTAAAACTTTAGGCCCAGCGATCGCTCCTTCTTTGGTGACGTGTCCCACAATCAGCATGGTAATATCTTCGTGCTTCGCCACCTTCATCAGTGCTGCGGTACATTCTCGTACCTGAGCCACTGAACCTGGTGCAGAAGTCAGCGCTGGAAAAAACACTGTTTGGATACTATCAATTACCGCCACATTTGGTTTGAGAGAGTCTATTTCCCGTAAAATTTCTTCTAAATCTGTTTCTGGCAGTACATATAAATCTGCACCTATACTGTCAGGGTCTATAGAAATCGTAGTATCTTCTACTACTACTGTTACCTTCTCCTCGTTTACCATACTTAGGGGTTTTGATACTCCCAACCGAGAAGCTCGTAATTTTACCTGCTGTCCTGATTCTTCACCGGTTACGTAAAGGATGCGATATTTCTGTGCTAATTGATTAGATACTTGCAACAATAAAGTCGATTTACCAATCCCTGGATCGCCACCAATCAGCACCATAGAGCCAGGGACAACCCCACCGCCAAGTACTCGATCTAATTCTCCATAACCAGACTCCCAGCGAGCGATTTGGCGATCGGTAATTTGGTTAAATGTTAAGGAGGCTCGCGCTTTAGCTGGTTTAGCGTGAGATTTGCCATTGCTTTGAGTTGATTGCCAACCACTCACTCCCCCCCGACTGGGTACATCTACTGAGGATTGAATCGAAATTTGTTCTTCTAGAGAGTTGTAAGTACCGCAAGCTGGACACTTACCAAACCATTGGGGCGATTCTGCTCCACATTCATTACAAACAAAAAAGGTTTTTGGCTTTGCCATTCTTAAATCTTATTAAATAATCTTAATATTTACTTAATTCTTGAAAAAAACTAAAAACTAATAATATGTGGTATTTAGAGCTTTTTCCAAATCAATTCATGGAATGATATCTTAATATTATGGTATTAAAAATTAATCATGTAAATTTTTAGTCAAGGAGCCTAGAGAAACTTGGAAAGCCATAAAGAAAAAATCTTGGTGGTAGACGACGAAGCCAGCATTCGCCGGATTTTGGAAACACGCCTTTCCATGATTGGCTACGATGTAGTGACCGCTGGCGACGGGGAAGAAGCTTTGGATACTTTTCGCAAAACTGAGCCTGACCTGGTAGTTTTAGATGTAATGATGCCAAAGTTAGACGGCTATGGTGTATGTCAAGAATTACGAAAAGAATCAGATGTCCCCATTATTATGCTAACAGCTTTGGGTGATGTCGCCGATCGCATCACCGGGTTAGAATTGGGTGCTGATGACTATGTAGTTAAACCATTTTCCCCCAAAGAGCTAGAAGCCCGGATTCGCTCGGTGTTGCGGCGAGTAGATAAAAACGGTGCTTCTGGAATTCCCAGTTCTGGGGTAATTCATGTCGCGAATATTAAAATCGATACGAATAAGCGACAAGTCTACAAAGGCGATGAGCGGATTCGATTGACGGGTATGGAGTTCAGCTTGTTAGAGTTGTTAGTCAGTCGCTCTGGAGAAGCTTTTTCTCGTTCGGAAATTTTGCAGGAAGTTTGGGGTTATACACCAGAACGTCATGTGGATACCCGCGTAGTAGATGTGCATATATCGCGTTTGCGGGCAAAATTAGAAGACGATCCTAGCAACCCAGAATTGATTCTCACCGCGCGGGGTACAGGTTATCTTTTCCAGCGGATTATTGAACCAGGGGAAGAGTAAGGAGATGAGGTAGGGGGGCAGGGGAGCAGGGGAGCAGGGGGCAGGGGGGACAAAGGGACAAGGGGGACAAGGGGGAATTATTGAACAAGTCTTTTTCTTATCTCCCCCCTCTTCCTTGTCTACCTTGTCTCTTCTCAATGCCCAATGCCCAATGCCCCATGCCCAATGCCCCATGCCCAATGACAAATGACAAATGACAAATGACAAATGACAAATGACAAATGACAAATGACTAAACCCGATCCTAATCGAGTTTTGCGGCGTCTACCCATTGTTGTAGGTGGTCTAGGCGCTGTACTTTTATTGATTAACCGTTTATTAACACCGGAATTAACCCAATCTCAATCGCGTGGTGATGTAGTGGGCGTGATTTTGAGTGCGGTGTTAATTTTGACAGGTTTAATTTGGCAGCAAGTTCAGCCGCGATCGCCTGATACTGTAGAACTAATAGGAGAAGAAGGTTTTGTACTCGCACCAGATTTACCCGAAGCCGTAAAAACAGAGCTAGCTTGGGCATCTCATTTATTGTTGACTAATACAGTAACGCGATCGCTTGTGGTTTTTTATCAAGGTAAAGTTTTGTTGCGTCGCGGGATTCTGGGTACTAAATCTGAGGTTGTGCCAGGAGTAATCTTAAAACAGGTACTCGAAAAACAAAAGCCGATTTATTTAGTTGCTCTAAAAATATATCCAGGTAGAGTTGAATTTGATTATTTACCAGAAAATACTCAAGGTGTAATTTGTCAACCTATTGGCAACCAAGGTGCGTTAATTTTGGGAGCAAATGCTCCTCGCAGTTACACCAAACAAGATGAAAACTGGATTGCAGGAATTGCTGATAAATTAGCCGTTACTCTTGACTCGACTTTATCCAACTAAGTGACGTAAAAATTTAGCTTGGTCATGTGGGACAATAACTCGTAATTTGTAATTCCTACTCAAATTAACTTGCTTGTATCTATAGTTAATTACGAATTACGAATTATTAAGTCACCAAGAAGTCAGAAAATTCCAACCTTCCTTTTCTTCTGGTGTCTTTGCTTCTTTTTCTTCTGGTTCTTCCGGGATATTTAAATTTGTCTGTTGAATTAAATTATCATAAGCTCCTGAATCAACCCATTTTAATAATTCGCCAGCCCGCATAACTATCCAAGAAAGCCCAGGCTCTGTATAACTTAATATTTTAGTGACTTTATCCACGCTATCAAAGTTATTGGATGCAAATTCACGGGCTTGGATAAGAAAATCTTCAATTACAGCACTAGTCAAGTACTCATCTGGTAAACCCGCAAGTTTCATCAGTGTACTAGTTGCTACGTCAATATCCTGACAAGCAAGCATTGCAGCCCGATCGGCAGTGAATCTAGCCATCATTCGCCAATTATACAAACCTAGTTCCATTCCGCCAGCTACCAAGCCACCGACTCCGAGTGTGGTACTGCTCAACAAATTTTTCAAAGTTGGCATAACAATTGCCATTTGGTGATAAACCATGTGCTGACTTTTGATGCGAGCGACTTCATGTCCGAAAATGTAAAGCAACTCATCTACGCCAAGCCACTCCATTGCATCTAAATTGATACCGACAAGGGGTTTTTCCACGCCAACAATGTAGCTTTGAATGTGACCTGTGCCTCGAAATAGATACAATTCAGGAAGTGGAGCAACATCAAGAATTTGGCAGGTTTCTACAAATGCTTGATGTAATTCGGGAAAATTACGGGGCGAAATTCTGATTTCACTACCAAGACTTTGCAGTCTAAGTAAACGATCAATACCGTATTCGTTAATTTTTTTGAGTAGTAGTGAGACACCAGGCATATTTTGTAAAGAAGCCAAGGCTTTGCGATCGAAGGGGTGTTCGTAGGCTTCCGAACTTAGTCCAGTTAATATTTTTCTCGTCATGGGTTTTGAGCTTTTAAATAGCAGTTTAGAAGCATTAGGCAAACTTGCACTACATTGTACTAGGCATTTTTCGCTATCTTACCCAGATAGAATAAACAGTAGGGGATTACAGATGTGCATTGGTGTCAACTTAACGTGAAAGCCAGCCTAGAACCAGCTTTTAGATATTGTTTCGTTGTCTCGTTTCTAGTCTCCGACTGGGAATGCCGTCCTAGAGGCTCTGCCGCCAGGAGCAGCATTTCGCTGGAAACGCGATTTGAAAAGGCTTCTAGCTTAAGTTGACACCAATAACAGATGTGCGCCCCGATGAGAGAATTTGGAAATTTACAATTAATCTATGCAGATTATTTATTGGCTATTAGTTGCTGTAATGGTTGTGGGTATTATTGGTGCTGTAGTTCCAGCCATTCCCGGTAGCAGTTTAATTTTAATTGCAATTATTGTCTGGGGCATCGTTAGTAGTTCTTTTGCAGCTATCAAGATTCCACTAATTGTGACAATTATAGTTTTACTGCTCAGTGTCGGAGTAGATTTTTTAGCTAGCTATGTAGGAGCAAAACAAGCTGGAGCTAGCAAGTGGGGGCAAATTGGCGCAATTGTTGGTTTGGTGGTAGGATTTTTGGGATTATTGCCAACTTTACCTTTTGGGGGGCCACTGTTAGGAATTTTACTAGGCCCGCTTTTGGGAGCAATTATTGGTGAGTACCTTTACCGACGTGAATTTGGGTTAGCGGTTAAAGCAGGTATAGGAATTGTAGTTGGGTCTTTGGTTGGAAATTTGATTCAAGGATTGTTAGCGATCGCCGCAGTTGTAGTTTTTGTTATCACAACCTGGCCACAGGTATATGGCTCTTAGCATTTAAAAAATCTGACAGATTTGAGAACAGAGATAATAGCTAGCAACTAGCTATTTGTTACAAATATTCAAAAAGACTATCTATAGTAAACAAATACAGCGGTTCCTCCCATTTATTCTATGAGAGGAACCGTTTCACTAAATATTTAGTAACTAGAAAGATTATAGATACACTTCATACTCCATTTATCTAAAATAGAGTTTAGCTGCTAAGAGTGTTTTTATATACTATTATAAGTATATTTACGCAAGCAATTTTTCTTGAAGTTGGAGCTATTGCCAATAATTTCAACCCTAGAGAGTAAGAGATATACGAAGCGCAGATATGTAAGAAATTAAAATTTTATGAAGACTATTTGTTAATTGAAGATGTGATGAAGACCACTCAGTAAATATTGCAGGTTCTAAGTCTATGTGATTTTATGGAGATAAGAAATACATCACGCAAGTTTCGCTTTCACTGACAGTATTTTAAATAGATTACTGATAGTAAAGGTCAAGCAATCAATTTCTCTGTTCCAGGTTATTATTAGGACTCTCAAACACTCATGATTAATTTTAAATCTAAATTACTAAACGCTACTTTAGCTGCTAGTTTTGCAATCCCCTTGGCTACTGCTGGGGTGTTTACATCTGCTGGTTCGGCTCAAGCTGTAACCTTGAACGGAAGTATTGGTCTTACTGGTACATCTATCGTTCCTAATGATGGAGTCAATCCAGCTAATACTAGTATTAAATTTGTCGATATTGATGGTATTGATACTGATGGTGATTTTGCCGCCTTCTCACCAAGCCTATCAGGCACAGGTATTACCATTAACACTCTAAATTTAACCAAGATAGCTAATGTATCAAGCACAACAGCTACATATTCTACAGGCGTTTACACCCCGTTCATTAATTTCGGTTCGCGAACCTTGGGTAGTACTACTGCGCTTCTGACCTTTGATCTAGATGATTCTGTAGTTACCAGAACTCGGAAATCGGCTACCAACATTAATGACGTAATATTGGATGGGATTACGGGGAAATTTAATTTCAATGGAAAAACTATTGGGATTGGCAATTTGGGTGCTTCTCTTAATGGAAAAACAAGCGAGTACCACTTAACTCTCGAAGCAGTTAGCGTTCCTGAACCAACCACAATGCTAGGTTTAGGTTTAGTTGGTGCTGGCATGGTTATGTCTCGCCGCCGCAAAAGTGCCATTCAATAGTCCTATCCTAAATATAAAAAAGTTACCTTTAATTGCTAAAAGTAACTCTAATTAATCTATTCGATCTGGCTGGAATGCAAATTCTCCCAACCAGGTCGAATTTTTTATACTGTCAGATAAATCTATATGAATGGTGAATTTTCTTAACCTTATACCAATTCAATTAATGATTGCAACACATTCTTAGGTAAAGACGCGATTCATCGCGTCTCTACAATAGTCTATTTGTCGCATTCTTTTTTCAAATTGGTATTAGATAGACTTAAACTGACTGCAAAGATTGTTTCGCTTCGCTTGCGATCGCATCTACTTCATCATTAGCCAGAGTTTCTAATATAGATTTGGCTTCTGGATTACCCAAACGAGCCAAAGCTTGTACAAGTCTGTAACGAATTTGCCAATCTGGATTGGTAGCATAGGGAGCCAACAGAGGAACTGCTTGTATATCTCCCAAGTCACCCAAAGAACTAATAGCAGCAGTTTGGACTAATTCATTTTCTGATGAAAGTGCCTCTTTGAGTAGTTCAAAGGCTCGTGGATCGCCCAACTCTCCTAATGTAGCAATAATACTGAATTGTATTAGCCATTCCTCGGTTGTGTGATAAAGCTGCTGTAAATCTTCAAAAGCTTCACTTAACTTCAGAGCGCCTAAACAGTCTGCTGCTGCTGCTTGTACATCTACTTCGGAGTCATGAAGCAAGCGATCGCGCAAGATATCCAAGGATAACTGTAAATCTTGGGTTCCAAGTGTATCCATTTGACTCACTGCTGAGTAACGAACACGGGAATTGCGATCGCCAATAGCACTTTGAATTAATTCAAAGCCAACCGCAGGTTCCAATTCGCGGATTTGATTTACAGCACGTAAGCGATCGCCTAAATCCTCAGAACTGAGCAATTGCTTAACAGACTCCGGAGTAATACTCATTTAGTTATCCTTGATTTTCAAATGTATAAAAAAGACAGACGCGATTAATCGCGTCTCTACTTTTGACTAATCTTGACTAGCAGCCATAGCTCGAATAACATCACCACGAGTCAGGATACCAATTACTTGACCTGTAATATCAAGTACTGGCAAGCGGTGAACGCTGCGATCGTGCATGATTGTAGCTGCTTCTTTTAAAGTTTTATCAGGGGAAATAGCGATCGGGTTTTTACTCATCACCTCCCCGACGGTTTGCCCTAAAGCCTTATGCAAATCACGGTCATACGTAGCAGGATTTTTTAAATAGATAACACTATCAAGAAACATAATGTACGCAGGTGGAGTAACACCAGTTTCTTGCCACATCAAATCAGTTTCCGAGATAATGCCTACCAATTTACCGAGATCGTCCACAACAGGTAGTCCGCTGATATGGCGTTCTGCGAGAATTTGGATAGCTTCCTTGAGTGGAGTTTCCTCCCGGACAACAATAGGATCGCGGCTCATCACATCGGCAACGGTTTTAGGCATTTATTTGCTGACACCTTAAATCAAAGTCCCTGCGCCTATTGTAGAAAATTGCGGGACTCAACCTGATGCAATTAATAGATTGTTACGGGATTAGTCATTGGTAGATTGGACATGGTTATTCTCATTGTCCCTTTGTCTCCCCCTGCTCGCTCTGCTTCTTTGCTAGTCCTCAGTCACTTTTAATGCAGCAATAATTTGAGTATTTGCTTTCGGAAAAGTAAAATGCTCCAGTTCTTCCAAAGTTACCCAGCGAATTTCATCGGATTCTAAAGGTTGGGGCATACCTGTAAGATGGCGGCAGTGATGTACTGTGAGGGTAACGCGCAAGTTTGTATAACTGTGGTCAATAGTAATCAGATGCTCTCCCACTTCAATTACTATTCCCAGTTCTTCGGAAATTTCCCGTTGAATACATTCTTGGATGGTTTCACCAGGCTCTATTTTACCACCAGGAAATTCCCACAAACCACCCATCGCTCCTTCTGGACGACGGCGGTCAATCAAAATTTGCTTTTGGTCATTCCAAATTACTGCAACACCAATGATTTTATGGGGTGGGAAAGAACTGGTTTCATTCATAATTGAATGGGGAGTAGAGAGTAGAGAAAGAATTCCTGAATTTTGATTCTTGACTAATAACAAAACTCGGCAGACTACTTGTAACTCTGCCGAGTTTAGATTTATTGCAAAAGTCATTTAGCACTGTTCGTTTATCCACAAATGTGCATTAATCATCTACAAATACACCTCTAATATCGTGTCTGGTTAAAAACTTCTTATTAAGACCGCAAAGGCCTAGAGGAAAGGAATTTTCCGGTATTCTGCATAGATTCAGGAGTTATACCTAACTAGCCTGACATCAATAATTGATTGAATCAACACAAAATTACAGGAGTTCACAGAGAAGCGGAATCAAAAACTCCGCGTTCCTCTGCGTTTAAATTTCAACCTGAATTCGTCACTATTTTGGATATTTTAAAAAACTTAACTGATGTATAATCGTAAATTAGCGGTAAAGATTTCGCAGAGACTTATTTTCAACTCGTATCGCTGTAACTATAACTAGCTATCAGTTCAACACTATTGATTGAATTTCCCAAATTTTACATTTCTAGTCAATTTCGCTGTTGTCGGTATCAGATCCTTGTAAGGCCATTTCAAAATTCATTCTCTGTTCGGCGTTACGTAAGAAATAACCACTAATCATCGCAGAAGCAAGAAGCCTACCTAGATTTTCCCGATTTGTGGTGACAGTAACACCAAAGTGTTCTGAAGGTAGATTACCTAATAGTCCTGTAATATTTCGTTCCATCACCTGAAAGACTTCGGCAGACGTGGGTTTGGATAGCTGGGTAACTGTCTCTGGACTCAAGGATTTAACGTACTGCCATAGTAAATCGTTAGTTTCTGCTTCGCTATTAAAAAATTCTGAGACACGATTGGATGGGTTACTCATTTTTTAGCTCCTTAACTACCACTATTAGCTGCGGTGCTTGTGATTTGAATATTAAATGTTTGTTTTGGATTTGACTTAGTTATTTTGTCTTCCTGTCAACTAATGTAACAGCCTAGCGTAAGAGTGGAAGTAGGTGTAACCGTACCAAAGTCAGCGTATTTTCTCACCAATTGGTCAGTAGTCATTGGTCTTTAGTCCTTTGTTAACAACTAATGACAAATGACTAATGACAAATGACTAACTTGCCAAATATTCATCCATGTTGGCTTTAGACTTGCGAAGTTTGCTTAAGGCTTCCCGTTCAATTTGTCGGACTCGTTCTCTACTGATGTTCAATATTTCACCAATTCTAGCCAGAGTCAGAGCTTGCCCATCAGTTAAGCCAAAACGCAGTGTGATTACTTCCCTCTGTTGTGGCGTGAGATCGCCCATCAAGCGATCTAAGTCATAAGATAGGGAAGATTGCATAACAAACTCTTCGGGAGAAGCGCCTGGATCTTCCAGCATTTCTCCAAGTTCGGTGTCGTAGTTATCACCCAGCCGCAAATCCAAGGAAAGAGGCAAACGCGCCTTTTCTAAATACTCTCGCACTTGTTTGGGCGTCAATTCTAATTCTTGAGCTAGCTCCCCAGCCGTAGGAGCGCGTCCCAACTTTTGAGACAATTGGCGCTGTGCCTTTTTAATCTTATTTAATTTTTCGGTGATATGGATCGGCAACCGAATGGTACGAGCTTTTTCGGCTATAGCACGAGTAATAGCTTGCCGAATCCACCAATAGGCATAAGTAGAAAATCTGTACCCTTTGGTGGGGTCAAACTTTTCTACGCCCCGTTGCATACCAATACTACCTTCTTGGATCAAGTCCAGTAAATCGACGTTGCGCTTGATGTATTTTTTGGCAACGGAGACTACCAGCCGCAAATTGGCTTCTACCATCTTGCGCTTGGCAATTTCACCATCTGCGATCGCTTCGTTCAACTCTGCTGGTTCTAGGTTTGTTGCTTTGGCCCACTCTTCTAGAGTCGGTTGATAACCTAGCTGGGTGGCAAGAGATTCCCTTGATTCGTGCAAAGCGCAGGAACGTTGCACTTGTTTACCATAGAAAATCTCTTCCTCGTGGGTTAAAAGTGGCACACGGCCAATCTCACGCAGGTAAGTCCGCACGAGGTCTGTGGCTGTCTGAGCGGTCTTCATGGCGCTACTCTTTGGTAATGATGGGGTTGGCGGTAGGGTCATTAAGGGATAGATGCTTTCTTTAGCTTTCTTTATTTATTAAGGTTCTACCCAGTCAGACTGGGAACCCGTACTATGGTTTGCAACTTACGCGCCTGAGAAAGTCGTCGTCGGCTGCTCATAATAATCAAATTTAGGCTTCTTAACTGCTAAAACTACAGTTATTTTCTATTTTTCACAAGTATCTACAGTTAGATAAAAGGTTGCTTTTTAAACATTTTTTATGAAAGTCCTATTAACAATTGTAACATTTCTGAGAATATTTTGGCTAGATGGCGACATGAAATTTCCTGGTTTTTCCAGTTCATTGAATGTTGGTCTCTATCTGAAGGTTGACTAAAAGTCAATTTAAGAAACGATCTGATTCAAATAATTTTCCTCATATTTGTTAAAGTATCTCAATGAGAACTATATTCATTCTCTTCTAACAATTGTTTAATTTTTCTGGCAATTGGGAATTGTAAATCGGGAATTGCGCATGGGGCATGGGGCATTGGGTGTAGTTATTCCCCTTGTCTCCCCTGCTCCCCTGCTCCCGTTCGGCTACACTCACGGCAAGTCTGCTTCCTGCTCTTTTACTTCCCTGCTTTCCTACTCTCTAAAGAGGGCAGTACTCTTGGATAGTTTTTACATCCAAAGTCGTATTTTGTAAGGAACGGATAGCGGCGACAGTAGCTTTTGCACCAGCGATGGTAGTAATGATGGGAATTTTGTAAGCTAAGGCTGTGCGGCGGATTAACCTAGCATCAGTCTGGGCTTCTTCCCCTGATGGTGTGTTGATAATAAGTTGGATTTTCTGGTTTTTGATCGCATCTAGGACGTGGGGACGACCTTCATGGAGTTTTAAGACTAATTCAATATTTAACCCCTGCTCCAGAAGAACTCGGCGTGTACCAAGGGTAGCCATCACTGTAAAGCCCAAATCGATAAATTCCTTGACCACACCACTTGCAGCAGCTTTATCGCGATCGCTCATTGATACAAATACAGTTCCCGTTAGCGGTAAACGCTCCCCAGCACCCATCTCCGCTTTGGCAAAGGCACGGCCAAAGTCACTGTCAATCCCCATCACCTCACCAGTGGATCTCATTTCTGGGCCCAATATTGTATCAGTTCCTGGGAATTTATTAAAGGGTAATACAGCTTCTTTTACAGCAATATGTATGGGAATGACTTCCTCTGTAAAATTTAGCTCCTCTAAGGTTTTACCCGACATAATTAAGGATGCTAGTTTCGCTAGCTGTACGCCCGTAGCTTTAGATACAAATGGCACTGTGCGAGAAGCGCGGGGATTGGCTTCTAAAATGTAAACTTGGGGAGAATAGCTGCTTGCACCGACAACGGCAAATTGAATATTCATCAACCCTACGACTGACAATGCTTGTGCTAGCTGTATCGTCCAAGTACGAATCTGATTGAGAACTGCTGGTGATAGGGAAATGGAAGGTAAGGAACAAGCAGAATCTCCTGAGTGAATCCCTGCTTGCTCAATGTGTTCCATAATACCGCCAATTACCACTCTTCCTGTATGGTCGGCGATCGCATCGACATCGACTTCAATCGCGTTTTCCAAAAACTTATCAATTAAAATCGGATGTTCTGGTTCTACGAGTACCGCAAAGGTCATGTAGCGTTCCAACTCAGAATCGGAATAAACGATTTCCATCGCCCGTCCCCCCAACACATAGCTGGGACGCACCACCACTGGATAGCCAATACGTTTGGCGACAATCAGCGCATCTTCGTAACTCCGCGCAATACCATTAGGTGGTTGGGAAATATTCAACTGTTGGAGAATCTTTTCAAACCGCTCCCGGTTTTCTGCCATGTCGATGGAATCTGGCGATGTTCCCCAAATTTTAGTGAGCAGTCCTGATGCGTCATTGTTAAGAAACTCTTGTAAAGGAATAGCCAACTTTAGCGGCGTTTGTCCGCCAAACTGGACAATTACCCCGACTGGATTTTCAGTTTCAATGATGTTAAGAACATCTTCTTTTGTTAACGGCTCAAAGTAAAGGCGATCGCTGGTATCGTAGTCTGTCGAAACTGTCTCTGGGTTAGAGTTGACCATAATTGTCTCATACCCCGCATCCTTCAAAGCATAGGCGGCGTGACAACAACAATAGTCAAACTCAATTCCTTGTCCAATGCGGTTGGGGCCACCACCCAAAATCAACACTTTTGGCTTGGTTACAGGCAAAACCTCTGTTTCTTCTTCGTAGGTAGAATAGTAGTAGGGAGTAAACGCTTCAAACTCAGCAGCGCAGGTATCCACTGTTTTGTAAACTGGGATGATTCCTAGTTGTTTGCGGTAGGCGCGAACTTCATCTTCGGTGGTTTTGGTGGCATAGGCAATTTGGCGATCGCTATATCCGTCCCGTTTCACTTCATAAAGTTGCTCTTTTGTCAATTGCTGCAAAGGTGTCCGTTTGAGGAATTTCTCGACATCTAGCAATTGCTGAAATTTATCTAGGAACCAGGGGTCAATACCAGTCAGTTCGTAGATTTCCTCAGCACTAATCCCTAGTTGCAAGGCATGGCGCACGGAGAAAATGCGATCGGGGTTAGGTGTTCGCAGTTGGGCGCGAATTTGTTCGCCACTGGGTAATTTTTCGGCTCCATCGCAACCCCAACCAGCGCGTCCGGTTTCGAGCGATCGCAGTGCCTTTTGGAAGGATTCATTGAATGTGCGCCCAATTGCCATTGCTTCTCCAACTGATTTCATTTGGGTTGTCAGCACTGCGTCAGAACCAGGGAACTTTTCAAAGGCAAAGCGGGGAATTTTTGTCACCACATAGTCAATTGTCGGCTCAAAGGACGCGGGAGTTTTCTTGGTGATGTCATTTTTAATTTCATCCAAGGTGTAACCCACAGCCAATTTTGCGGCCATTTTGGCGATCGGGAAACCCGTGGCTTTGGAAGATAAAGCCGAACTGCGGGAAACGCGCGGGTTCATCTCAATTACAACCACATCGCCATTAACTGGATTGATGGCAAATTGAATATTAGAACCGCCAGTTTCCACACCGATCTCGCGGATGATTTTAATTGCCATATCCCGCAGCCTTTGATATTCTTTATCAGTAAGGGTTTGCGCGGGAGCGACGGTAATAGAGTCTCCGGTGTGGATGCCCATAGGGTCAAGGTTCTCGATGGAGCAGATAATCACCACGTTATCTGCCAAGTCACGCATCACTTCGAGTTCATATTCTTTCCAGCCGAGTAAAGACTGGTCAATGAGAATTTGCGAAACAGGGCTGGCATCTATACCTACCTGTGCCATTTCTTCAAATTCTTCTTGGTTGTAGGCAATGCCGCCGCCACTTCCACCCATTGTGAAAGCTGGACGAATAATTAGGGGATAACTACCAATTTGACGGGCAACAGCTTTGGCTTCTTCTAAAGATTCGGCTGTGCCACTGGGACATACGGCTACCCCAATCCTTGCCATTGCTTCACCAAAAAGTTTTCGATCTTCAGCTTTTTCGATCGCTGGGAGTTTAGCGCCGATTAACTCAACGCCGTACTTTTCCAGCACCCCATTTTTGGCTAAAGCAACGGCGATGTTGAGCGCGGTTTGTCCTCCCATCGTTGGTAGGAGAGCATCGGGGCGTTCTTTTTCGATGACTTTTTCGACCAATTCCGGTGTCAACGGCTCAATGTAAGTGCGATCGGCCGTTTCCGGGTCGGTCATAATCGTTGCAGGGTTGGAGTTGACCAAAACCACTTCATAGCCTTCTTCTCGGAGCGCTTTGCAGGCTTGAGTGCCAGAGTAGTCAAACTCACAGGCTTGTCCGATCACAATTGGACCAGAACCTAACAGTAGAATCTTCTGGAGGTCGTCACGGCGGGGCATAGTCGTTGCCTTGGAATACGAGAATAGAAATCCTGATCATTTTAAGGGTCTTTACCCCCTATGGTGCTTTTTATTATTAAGTTTTCTAAGTTTGATGACAGGAAGGAGTGGGGGAGTAGGGGAGCAGGGGAGCAGGGGAGACAAGGGGACAAGGGGGAATTATTGAACAAGTCTTTTCCTTTTTTCTTGTCTACCTTGTCTCTTCCCCATGCCCCATGCCCCATGCCCAATGCCCAATGCCCAATGCCCAATGCCCAATGCCCAATGATTATTTTGTATTTCTAATTTTATTTAATTATCATGCTCAAATTTCTAAACCTTTTGCGAATCTTTATTATTTAATCTGATGAAACTTGCAATAAATGATGATTTATTTTGGTGTATATCTGTCTGCTTATTTATATACAAAGAAATTATTTAAATAAAAATTTATTTTAACTAGCTAATTGCTAAATATTTTCAATATTAAATATTATATAAATATGTTTACTTAAATTAAAAATGGCAGAGAAATAGGGATACCATTCTCTGCCATTTTTTATATTATTTTAATAGTTGGTGCTACCAACTTTTTTTCAGTCTTGGTAGACAAATCTAGATTATGAGAATTTTAGCTTTGAGCTGCTTGGACAAACCCTAAAGTTAAGCTGTCTTTGGCGAGGAAGTGAGATAAATGATACGCACGTTCCTCAGTTTTCAACAAAATCTTTTCGTACAGATAGCGCGTACCTCGATCGCCTAAACTCTCTGCCTGAGCAGCTTGGCGACGAATTACGCCAATGATTGCTTGTTCGGCAGCTAGATCGTTTTCCACCATTTGGCGAGAGGAATATACGCCTTCAGATTCTTGCTCAAAACAGGTTAATTCTGCTAATTTGCTGAAGGTAGCTACTGGCACACCACCCAGTCCATCTAAACGTTCTCCAATTTCATGAACGTGGTCTTGTACTTGGTTGTAGCTTTCGTTAAAAAACTCATGCAGAGAGTAAAATTCTGAGCCTTCAACTACAAAATGATGCTTTTGGTACTGCAAGTACAGTGCCTGGAAACTAGCTAATACAACGTTAAATCCTTCTGTTACTGGAGCAGTTACACTGCGATCCAGTAACACAGGATTGTCATATACATGACCAAAATTCCGTAACAAAGTTTGCGTTTCAGACATTGTTCTCCTCGCTATTTAGCAATTATAGATTTTAACTGCTTATTCTTTACATATTAACATTTTCACAATAATAGCAAGCCAATTTGCCATCACAATATTTTGTATTTTTGTTTACTAAAAGTCTTAAGTTTATTGTTTGCTAGATTATGGCACGCTCATCAAGTTGTGTATATTTCTCATTACTGTTGACATGAAAATTTAAGTGTGCATCCATCCCGAAGGGAGGAGGGGAGATGGAGGAGTAAATGCCTCCTTGGCTTAATATTCCTCGTCATCCCCCTCATCTCCCTCATTGGGGGATTGCAAGAATTATATTTTTTTTCCAAAATTAATGAGAATTGTTTGCACTTAAGGTATGCTGGTTTTAAGAGGCTAGACTACTAAGATTTTCAAAAAGCAGGAAGTTAAATGGCCGTAGTTACTACAAGTTTGTTGCACTTTGAGGGCAATTCTCTTGAAATCGTATAGTTCAGAAATAGAAATAAACCACCTTGTAGAGGTGAATTGGGTAGACCGCTGGCAAGTCTATCAACGCTTAGAGGAGTTAGACATTCCCTGTAGTTGTGCGACTAACCAGCCATTAAAAGTTGAAATTAGCAATCCGACTGCGGCTGTTCAACTTTGGAGTGTAGTACGGCGATTTACAGCCTCTCGTCAAGACCAAATTTGGACTCTTGAGTGTTGCTGGAAAAGTCGCTATCAACAGTTCTAATTTTTTGCTACTGCTGAGAATATCTCGCTTGACAGCTTGTTTTAGTAAAAAGGAGGTTAAAAAATGGGTGCATCTCACAATATGGAAGTATCAAAATTTTGCCTTGAGGGCAGATTTATAGATTTTGTTATTAAAGACGGCTATAAGCTAAAAGGTTTACTGCTAAGTACTCATGAGGGTGAATGCTACGTTAAACTCGCTAAACACTTACGGGCTGCTTTTGATTTGCGGCTACCAGCAGGTACTTGGCTACAAGTTGTTGGTTATAGAGAATACGATATAAAAAAAGACAAAGTTACACTCAAAGCTGAACGTGTGATGGCGGCGCGTTCTGAAACAGCAACAATTCAAACGATCGCACCAGTCCAAGAACCCCCATCGATTGATAATGTTAAGGTAAAGCCAGCTAAGGCTAAAGCCACTATTTTGGTGTGTCAAAAGTCTGATTGTATGAAACGCGGTGGCAAAGGAGTTTGTCAGGCGTTGGAGGCAGCTTTAAGCGATCGCGGTTTAGAAGACCAAGTTACAATCAAGGGCACTGGTTGTATGAAGAACTGTAAAGCCGGGCCGAATTTAGTAATGCCAGATAAAACCCGCCATAGTCGAATTCAAGCTGCACAGGTTCCAGCGTTAATGGATAAGCATTTTGGTGACAAGAGTTTATCAGCGCAGCCTGAGAATTTAAGGGAAGTAGTGATATCTAATGGCAAGCTTTGGGGAAAAAATTCATAAAATCTTGACATTTCGATGAAAAAGCTTAATAATATCTTCTCAAGTGTGTTCCGTTAAGACTCGGCTGTAAAGCCCGCTAGAAGTTTGTAATAAAATCAAAAAACTGGCTTTAATTAAGGCCAGTTTTTTGAATGAAAAGGATTTTTATTAAGCAATTTTTAATTGGGATGGTTCGATAATTTAAAAAGATTCAAGGGAATGTGATTGATTGGTGAGTACGTAGACGCACTGAGGCTTGTTGTTAGACATCGCTTACAGTGGAAGCGTCAATCATCAATGACTTAAAAACAAATGCCACACACCCCGCAGTGGATATACATCGTTTTTTGGACATTTTCTACGATAGTCATGATTTTTGTATTCCGTCATGACTGGAATCGCCTCGCTAAACTCTACAGCACCCAAGAAGCGCAGCCACAAAACTTCTCCCGAATGCAAAGCGGTTCTGTGGGTTTAGTGTATTACAAAGGAACTTTAAATGTTGGTACAAATTCTCAAGGGATTTATCTGAGTATTTTCCCGTTGTTTAGCTTTGGACTTACGCCGTTGTTGATTCCCTGGAGTGCCATTAGCAAGATTGAACCTGCTAACCAACTATTTATTGAGCGTTTTCGCTTATATCTTGGTTCTCCAAAAGTCAAACTGATTTTAAGCAAAGATATTTTGGAACCAGCTAAAGAATTTTTAGCCACAAAGGGATTTGAGTGGATTTAGACAAATCCCGTTTTTAGCTGGCTGATATCATTCTGAATTTTAAATTTTGGATTATGTCTCTTAATGTGAAGCAAGCTATGCGTAGTGTCTCATTTAATACAGAATTACATTGAGCGATCGCAACACTTTCTCATAAGAAAGGAAAATTCGCTTAACATTTTTATGTAATTGCGTTCAGCCGCCAGTCTCTCGAATGCAAGTAGGCTGAGATATTGCGCTTACCCGTTTCTGTGCCAGAGGTTGAAATCCCAGGCTCATAATGCAAGTCCACTCAAATGGACTTGCATTATGAGAGAGGAAATTGATTAGCAGTTTCTTGTTGGGACTTGTGGGTTTTCTGGAGAGTAGGTTGCAAATTACATGACTTAGTTAGACAAAATAGCAACAACTGTCGGATGGATGTAGCTTGCAGATGGTCAGGGAAGACAATTAAAAAGTCATTTAGGTCTTGGATAGCTTTACCAATAGATTCTGAGGAAGCACCTTTTGATAAGGCATAGCGATACAAATCGTTTGCTTGTTGAGTGTATTGAGCAGCCAAATAGTAAAGGGCTAAATTAAAAGTATTACGCCAGTCTTTAGCATCTTTTTTGCAATGTTCTGTAGCCAGCTTGATAGCGGGTACTAAGACAGTTTGTGCTTTGTGTGGTTGGTTAAGGGCTAAGTAGACTAAAGCACGATTATATCTAGCATCTTCATAGCGTTTTTCCTCATAAGCTTTTAACCCATTTGCTAATTGCTTACCCCAATACTGAACTTCAGCAGAATCCCCATCTTTACCAGCCTGAAACATTGTTTTTGCATATTGTTGGGCAAAAGTGGGTTGATTTTTGAGGATAGCAAGAAATTCATTCAGAGCTACTAGTAAATTCCTTTGCGGTGACTGACATAATTTATGGTACAAAACATTTAAAGTGTGACTTTGCCAGCTAGGATCGCGCTGTTTGTTATCTTCATCCAATTGCAAATCGTTCCGCAGGCTGTCATAATATTGAGCCAACTTACCATGTATGTCAGCCCAACCTTGCGGTGATGAAAGGCGTTTGTGGCATAACATTTGGGTTTTGACGACATCATGATAAACCCAGCCGTTGCTACGTTCGTTGATAAAAGATGTTTCTTTCAACCAAGAAAATAGCTCATCAGCTTCTTCTTCCGTTCTTAATTTGGCTATAACATCCCGGTTCAAGCACCGAGGAATGGCAGCATCAAGCACCACTTGTCGCCGTTTGGGATCGTCAATCCATTTTAAAAAGTTTTTTACAGCACTACTGCTAGGCTCAATTACCTGGTTGGGGTGATTGGGATGAGCATCTGCTAACATTTCCATTAGCAGGGGTAAGTTTCCAGAAACGTTTAAAATCACTTCAACAATGCGATTGTCTGTAATGCCTTTGTGAATTAGGTATTGTTTGGCTTCTTCTTCTGTAAACGGTTCTAGAGGCAAACGAACTATTAATCCTTCGTAGGATGCCCAGTCATTTTTATCTAATTCTTGCCGACTGGCAACGATCATTAATATATTGGCAGAGACTTTACCGTGCTGGTTCTCAAAAATTTCCCGTAGCCAGTTCTCTAGGAATTCTCCGGTGCGTTCTGAGGTATCGAAAAACAGGACAACAGGAGTTTTATCAGCAATTTTAGAAATATCTTGCAAAAATAGCGGGGTCAGAACTTCTTTAGGTTCTTTAACTAAATGTACCTCATCTTTATTTGTAATTTTCTTTGCAACATAAGACGCCCATTCGCCGGCTTGGGTGGCCAAAGCATCCTCATCTACAAAGTCAAATACAGCACCGCCAACGGGAACTCGACGCGCCAGATGCACGCCAGTTTTTACCATAGTTTTCCCAACAAAAGCGGAAAAACCTTGAGGAGCTTCTGGATCTGTTTCTAATTCTTGGCACTTTTGGCAGTAAACTTTGTAGCGATCGCTAAACTGCGTTAGTTTGTAACCTTGCTGTTCTAACTCTTCAGCTATACGACCCATAACCTCTGGTATAGTTTTTTCAACTTCATCGATGTAAGCCGAAATCATTTTTGCTTCGTCAGCAATTTTCCGAAACTGCCGCAGCAAGGTAGTTTTACCAACTCCGCCTTGACCAGAAACGTTAAACAGAAAACAATGGCGATTATCTTCTACTGGTAATGCTAAATTTTGGCGAAATCGGTTTATTTGGTCTTCACGACCGACAAAATTTGATTGTTGACGTTGCTTAACAATATCTTGTAAACTCTTGGGCTTGTCTTGGGTATTCATAACAAGATTTAATTTTGAGGCGTTAATGTCTATAAACAGAACTACCAAATATACAAAATGTATTTCGGAATTTACTAAACTTTTTCGAGATAGTTTTTATGCGTTGACCTTCTGAGGCTCAACGTTGACCTTCTGAGGCTCGACTTTGACCTTCTGAGGCTCAACGTTGACCTTCTGAGGCTCGATGTTGACCTTCTGAGGCTCAACTTTGACCTTCTGAGGCTCAAAGTTGACCTTCTGAGGCTCAACTTTGACCTTCTGAGGCTCGACGTTGACCTTCTGAGGCTCGACGTTGACCTTCTGAGGCTCGACTTTGACCTTCTGAGGCTCAATGTTGACCTTCTGAGGCTCAAAAATGCCTTGGCGAATTAGCGCTTATCGGTGGAGTCTGATATAGACCTAACCCCCAGCCCCTTCCCTTGTAGGGAAGGGGAGTAAGATTCAAAGCCTCTCCCCTTGTAGGGGAGAGGCTTGGAGAGAGGTCAAAGTATATTTTAGATAAACGAGATGCGTTATACAAATCGCGGCTATACAGGCAAAACCTGCACTTCGGCAAGCTCAGTGACCACCTGCACGGGTTTCAAAAATCTTTGAATTTAAAACGCGAAAAGGGCATAACATTGTTATGCCCCTACAAATGACGTGTATTTTACCAAGTTGACAACTGGTATAATTGCCTGTTTCAAGGTTTAGCTAACTGGAACTTCGGATTGCTTTTTCTTGGAGCGGCGGTTAAACCTGCGTCCCATCTCATCAATTACTGCATCTAAACCTGCGACATCACCGCTAGCTTTGGCATAGCTATAAACTGCTAATGCTGCTGCATAGGCTTCGCTAGCAGCAGTTATACAGGTATCATCCACCAGTTCTTGCAGTTGGGTTAGAGACAACAGCACTGGATACAAATCCTCATATATTTCCAAATCCCGGCGCATCTCTTCTAAATCAAAATAACGAGGCAAAAAGTTAGGGTTCTGTGTCGCTACTTCTAAAGCTTTGCTGACAAAAGCCCGGCTTTTATCTCCCATCTTCAGCATTGTTCGCCGATCTTCGGGGGTCAAATCTACTAAAAACGGTAACTTTTCTCTAATTGTAGCGATCGCCTGCATGACTGCTTCTTTATCTGCTGGGGCGAGGCTGGCACTGATACGATTTTCTGCCATTTTTAATACTCCTTTAGGGTACTTAATTTCAGTATTCCCAAAGTTGTAGAGGCGATCGCCTTTGTTGAGAGATAATTAACGATGAAACTGAATGCAGAAATCAAGGCGTAAACAAATCATCGAATATACATCTCCACTAGATGCGCTGATTGCCCTTACCAAACAGTTAAATACCTATGAAATAAAGTACCAAATGAATTCAGAAGAATTTTTTGCCAAATATAGCCAAGGCGAAACTTCTGACGATGAAGTGTTTGTCGAATGGGCAGCAAACTACCAACATTATCTAGCTCTACACCAAGATATAAAGAGCAAACTTAGAGATGTCGCGTAAAGTCATCCAAGCATATTTAGATGAAATAGATCAACTTTTACTCAGATGCTCTAACATATACGTTGAAGAATATAGTGCCGTAATTTTAACGACAGAGAGAGCTAATCTCCGCATTATAATACGTTTCGCTCTCAAATATTGACTAGGAATCAGTGAAGCCTTTGTTATTGTAGATAATCAGATTACATATATCGATTACCGTTATCACTTTCAAAACGAGCAAAATAGTTTGATTTTTCGTTATGACAGTACACCACACTTTCCCAACTTGCCTAGCTTCCCGCACCATAAACATCTTTTCGATAACGTAATTGCTTGCGAAAAGCCACATATAGCCGATGTGCTACAAGAAGTGATGGAGTTTTTAGAGTCAAAACAAAACAATCAAATGTAACCGTTAAAATTTGCTCATTGATGCGTTCCTCCTAACCGCCAATCACAGCGATCGCATTCATCAGAGGAGAACACTCAAAAATACTTGCAATTGCTAATTGCTAACTTTGCTGTTGAAGTTCTAATTTTTTAAACCACGATCCAGTCAAGCTTGTATTTCCAGCAAAAGTGCCTGATAACCTGCTTGGACAAAATGTTGATCGGCCGTGACTGCAATAATTAACCCCTGATCCTGCATGACAATAAACGAAATACAATCAGTTAAACCCTAGGTTTTGTCTAGACGGGATTGATAAAGTTTTAAAGCATGGTTGAGCAGTGGTATGTCTACACTCACAATATACATATTTGGGGTTTGATAGCACTGTTGGATAAACTGCATGGCAGCTGTGCGATTAAAAGCACTCAAAGCATTACCAACTTCGATTAAAACAGCTTCAGTAACCCATACTTCAACAGCATTTCGGACACGCGGTAGCAGCGTTCTAGCCTTGATATGGTATTGATCGCGTGCATTCAGTAACGCCTGGATAAAAACAGTGTCTAAAAATATTCGCTCACCTGTCATGTGTTAATTTCAGGTTGACGTTTTGGTGTGCCATACAGGTAATAATCGTGTTGACTTGCCCAATCATCGGGTGCATCAACTGTTCCAGTTAAACCTTCTAATACATCCCATGCATCAGCTACTTTAATTTGAGATGAGTTAATATCCTCAGAAACAATGGTAATCACATAGCGTTTGTTCGGTTCTAAATCAAGTGGAATATCTGGCCGCAAAACAGAACCATCAAATGTAACTGTTAAAATTTTGCTCATTGTTCTATTTCTCCTAACCGCTAATCACAGCGATCGCATCAATTTCTACTAACACATCTTTAGGTAAACGCGATACCTGCACACAAGCCCGCGCTGGGGCTGTATTTTCCGGGAAATATTTAGCATAAACGGCATTCACCGCCGCAAAATCATTCATGTCAGCCAAAAATACAGTGGTTTTCACCACATCTTGAAAAGTCGCACCGGCTTCTGTGAGGATGGCTTCAAGATTAGCTAATACCTGCTCAGTTTGCTTTTTGACATCATCAGTGTAGACGACATCACCAAGGCGGGGATCGATGGCAATTTGTCCAGCTATAAATATAAATTGACCTGAAGCTGCGATCGCTTGATTATAAGGGCCGACTGGTGCGGGTGCGTTATCAGTATTAATTACTTTACGGGTCATAGATATTACTTTCTCTAACGATGTTTCCTGTTTACCGATTTCTGCTTCAGCTGCGATCGGTTTATAGATTTCTCCATCTGGCATTATCGCACCAGTTAGGTCAGCATCTTTAAAGTTGACACCATAGATATTTGCCCCAGTTAAATCTACCTTCTTCAGCTTTGCCTCTTTCAGATTCGCGTTGATCAAATCTACTTTTTGTAGTTCTGCTTTCTCTAAATTTGTCCCCTCAAGGCAGGCTCTTCTGAAATTTACACCGATAAGATTTGCTGCGCCAAGATCAGCCTGAGTCAGATTCATACCTGACAAATCCTTTTGAGATAAATTAACGCCCCGAATTTTGGCTCCCTGCAAATTAGCACCTTTGAGTATCACTTGAGCTAAGTTTGCTTGACTCAAATCAGCTGCAAACAAGTTAGCTCCACTTAAATTAGCACTAGTAAGATTAGCTCTAACTACCTTTGCTTCATTTAAGGATGCGTCAGTTAAGTTTGCAGAATTGAGTGTTGTATCACTCAAGTTGGCATTATCTAGGTTGGCATTACTAAAGTTAGCGCTACTCAAGTTTGCTTTACTCAAGTTGGCGTTATCCAGATTAGCGTTACTAAAGTTAGCGCTATTTAGTTTAGCTCCACTCAAGTCAGCACTACTTAGGTCTGCCCAACTCAAATTTAAACTAGAACTTTCGCCCAACTCACTCAAATTTGCACCTGTTAGAGAAGCTCTAGTGAAGTTTGCGTTTTGAAGTAATGCTTTACTTAGGTTCGCATCATTTAAATCTACACCCGTCAAATCTGCACCTGTTAGGTCTATTCCAGTTAGATTTGCATATTTGAGGTCTACTCCTCTAAGATTCTCGTTGTGAAATTTTCGTTCTCCTGCGGCGTATTTCTCCAACAGTGTCTCAGCGTCCATAATTCACCTTTAAATACCACTGACACAGTATAATCACAAAAACTTTGTGTCACAGATATTCCTCTCCCCTCTTCTCTCTGCGCTCTCTGTGCCTCTGCGGTTCGTTCCTCCTACCCCAACCTCGGACGTATCCCATAATGCCGATATCGCCAATAATCCCGCAAAATGCGATCGTGGTCAAAACATAAATCACCAGGCACACGCCAAGACTCAAAAATACCTACACCCTTAGCATCATCTCCAGCTACAGGTTCCCCCGTAGCTGTCGCTAAAAACACAATGCTAATGGTATGTTGACGCGGATCGCGATCGGGGTCAGAATACACCAGTAATTGTTCAACCAACTCCACCTGCAAACCCGTTTCTTCCTCAGCTTCTCGCCGCGCCGCCACTTCCACCGCTTCTCCATAATCTACAAAACCACCAGGAATAGCCCAACCTAAAGGTAGATTATGTCTTTCAATTAACACTATTGGCCGATGAGGTCGATCTACTAGTTCAATAATGATATCAACTGTCGGTGTAGGATTTCGGTAAGTCATAGTGATTTACTCATTAGTCATTGGTCATTGGTCATTGGTCATTAGTCACTTGTACTAAGTTTGGACTGCGCGGTAATCGAGCGACTTGTACTGAGCATAGTCGAAGTAAGTCGAGATTCAACTACCGCGTAGTCGTTGGCGTAGTCACTGAGCATAGTCTAAGTGCAGCCTCTCCAAGAGTTGTATTGGTTATTGCCAAAGGACAAATGACAAAGGACAAATGACAAACAAAATGAGTTTACTTGATTTCCCCTGTAAATACCGTTCCGTGATAAATTCGATGCGATCGCCTAGCGTTTCCATCAGACAATTGCTCCCTCTCATAATTCAGGTTACTTATGCCTTTTCCTAGATCCAGTGGCATTTTGCTGCATCCTACCTCCTTTCCCAGTCGATTTGGCATTGGGGATTTAGGCTTAGAAGCCTATCGCTTCATTGATTTTCTTAAAGAGAGCCATCAACAATATTGGCAAGTTTTACCACTGGGCCCCACTGGATACGGCAATTCTCCGTATATGTGCTACTCGGCAATGGCGGGAAATCCCCTGCTGGTTAGCCCAGAAAAACTGCGAGATGAGGGTTTGCTCACTGAAGAAGACTTTGCTAATTTACCAGGATTTCCGGTAGAAAAGGTAGATTTCGAGCAGGTTGTGCCAATTAAGATTGGGCTACTCAAAAAAGCCTGTGACAACTTTAGAGCCAATGCTACGCCCATTCAGCAGAAAGAATTTGCAGGTTTTTGCGACAGTAAAGCTTATTGGCTAGATAATTACGCCTTATTTATGGCGTTGAAAGATGCCAACGACAATGCAAACTGGCACTCATGGAAGCCCGAATTTGTCAAGCGCGATCCCCAAGCATTGGAGCAAGTACAGCATCGGCTCAACGGAGAGATTTATTATTACAAATTCGTCCAATTTGAGTTTTTCCGCCAGTGGTCAGAATTAAGAAGTTACGCTAATATGCGCGGTATTCACATTATTGGCGATATCCCCATCTACGTATCTCATGATAGTGCCGACGTGTGGGCGCATCCCGATATGTTTTGCTTAGATCCAGAGACAGGTGCTGCTGCTCAAATGGCAGGAGTTCCACCAGATTACTTTAGCGCTACTGGTCAATTGTGGGGCAACCCGGTTTATAACTGGGATGAATTGCAAAAACAAGACTTTAAATGGTGGGTACAGCGCTTTGAGGCAATGCTGGATTATGTAGATATAATTCGCATCGATCACTTCCGGGGCTTCGAGGCTTATTGGGCTGTGCCGCAAGGCGAACAAACTGCCATCAATGGTAAATGGGTGGAAGCGCCTGGAGATGCTTTTTTTGAAGTGATTAGGCAAAAGTTAGGCAAGCTACCTGTCTTAGCAGAAGATTTAGGAGTAATTACACCGGGGGTAGAAGCACTGCGAGACAAGTATGAATTTCCGGGGATGAAAATTTTGCAATTTGCCTTTAGTGCTGATTCCGCTAATCCATTTTTACCATTCAATTATCCGCACAATGCTGTAGTTTATACCGGAACTCACGATAATGATACAACTATAGGCTGGTTCAATACAGCCGAGGACGAGGAAAAGCAAAACTTGTTGCTTTATTTAGGTTCTATCAGCCCTGATGGCATTCACTGGGATTTAATTCGCCTAGCTTTGAGTTCTGTAGCCAACCAAGCGATTATTCCCTTGCAAGATATTTTGGGATTAGGAAACGAAGCGCGGATGAATTTTCCCAGTATTGCAGAGGGGAACTGGGAGTGGCGCTATCAAGCAGGAGCGATAACAGACGAATTGCGCGATCGCTTGAAGGTTCTTACCAAACTCAATGGACGCGCCCCAGAAGATCAAGTCCAGTAAGGAGTGGGGCTGAGTAAGCAGGGGAGCAGAGGGGCAGGGGAGCAGGGGAGCTGGGGAGCAGGGGAAGCAAGGGGACAAGGGGACAAGGTGACAAGGTGACAAAAGTTTAGAACTTACAACAAGTCTTTCCCCTTGTCCCCAATTCTTCTTGTCTCCAAATCCTCTTTCCAATGCCCAACGCCCAATGCCCAATGCCCAATCCCCAATCCCCAATCCCCAATGCCCCATGCCCCATGCCCCATATTTCAAAATTTAGGTTTCGCAGCAATCCTAACTTCTTCCTCTTTCCCTGGCTCTCCCATTTCCTTAGCTTTCTCTTGATTGACGCTCACCAACACCCCACCAGCATTATCAGTTTTCACTGTCAGTTGCTCTTGGGCTTTCCAAACTCGGTGAGTTCCCTCTGGCAGAATACCTTCAAACTCGGTTTTGCCATCGGCTACTATACGAATCCAAGATGAGGCTTTCAAAGTTACACCAACCTGTACAACCTGTCCCTTTTGGACACCGTTGAGGGTATCGCTGACAGGTTGTACCTGTGTTGACTCTTTTAGTTGAGCTAGTTCTGGTTTAACAACAGACTTTTGTTTTGGATATTGCTGGTTTGGGCTATTACTTGCTTGTAGTAAAGCGTTATTTAATAACTGAGATAACCCATTTACAGAGCATACTATTAGCAATATGTAAAGAAAGTAAAGATGAATCGGACGTAGTTGAGCCAGGGGTGAAGTATTCCCCTTACTTAAAGGACTAACTTGGGCAGAACTGACCGGAAAAGTGCCAGAAAATTCGACTCCATTCAAGCCGAGTGCATCGGCAAATTGTCTGATCAAACCTTGAATATAGACTGGTTCTGGTAGATCGTTTAAATTACCTTCTTCAATCGCCTGCAATAATCGTCGGGGAATCCTGGTCAATGCAACCACTTGCTCTAGAGATAAACCCTGTTCTTGACGCAATGCCCAAAGTTGAGCGCCTAATTCTGCCAACTTTTCGGCTCGTTGTTCCTCTAATGAAAGTGATGGCTGGTGCTTATTCTTCTTTCTTAGCCATTTCATGCCTACTGACACTCCTTAACTCCACTGAATCAATAATTAGGTTGCGTTATTTGATCTTGCAAAAAGCGAATTTCATAATCTTTGAGGGAACGATATTTACCCTCTGACAAAAAGGGTTGCTTTGGAGTTTGTAATTGAATTGGGCCGATAGCAGTCCGATGCAGCTTGATTACTGGGTATCCTAACTGTTGAGCTATACGGCGAATTTGGCGATTTCTTCCCTCCTGCAACACTATTTCTAAAACGCTTTCTTCGGTACGACGTTCTATTAGATGTACCTTAGCGGCCCTGGTTTTTCTACCCTCCAACATCACACCTTGACGCCACATCTGTAGTACTGTTTCTGGAGGATGTCCTTTGACCAAAACATGATATGTCTTGGAAATACTATGACGTGGATGGGTTAGTCCAAATGTCAGTTCTCCGTCATTGGTCAGGATTAATGCTCCTGTAGAGTCTGCATCTAAACGGCCAACTGGGTGAATACCTGAACCCTCCCGTAATTCTTTCGGTAGTAAATCTAGGACTGTTGGTCTTTGATGAGGGTCGTAGCAAGTGGAAACCACTTTCGGTGGTTTGTGCAGCAATAGATATATTAAAGCCGGACGCTGCTTTTCGGATACAGACTGACCATCAATTGCGATCGCATCTTTTTCGGGATCGACTTTTTGGCCTAAATGTGCCAATACCCCATTAATCCGCACGCGTGACTGCCTAATCATTTCTTCGGCTTCACGACGTGAGGCGATACCCCATTGAGCAAGAATTTTTTGTAACCGTACCTCCATGTGGAAATTGCTTATTTATTGTTATCAATTAAATGATATTTGCATTTTGTAGCGAGTAGGCATAAATGTTACATTTAAAGCTTATTTAATTTCGGTTCGGTTGTTGAGCAAATACTCTTAAACAGATTGGTTAAATGCCAGAGCAAAATCCCCAAACAACAAGTGGAAATAAAATCCGCATAATTACGCAAGTACTCACAACAGCAGTCAAGCTTTGGTTGAGAGCGCAGGTCAGCCAAATATCGGCATTAGAAGTGGAGATTAAAGCTAGCGATCGCCAACTTTTCTCTGGACGCATTCCTTTGGTATCTGTTTTTGCTACTCATGCAGTTTATCAAGGTCTCCTAATTACCCAAATTCAATTAATAGCAGAAAATATTCGAGTAAATATCGGTTCCGTACTCAAGGGAAAACCTCTGCGACTGTTAGAAACAGTACCAGTGGTTGGCGATTTGATCGTAGACGAGAAGGATCTGAACGCTTCTCTCTCATCTGATTTATTATCGACTGCTTTGAGCGATCTATTGGTTAAGGTTTTACCAACAGATTACTCACAGTCACAACCAATCAAGTGGCAAGAAATTATCCTTGGGAACAACCAAATTATACTGCGAGGTTTGAGAGTCACCAATAGTGAAACAACGCCTCTAGAGATTTGTCTAAGCTCACAATTACTTAGTGGACATGAGTTGCAACTGGTACATATCCCAATCAAGCCAGACCAAGGAGATATATTAAAAAACAATTATGTGTACAATCTCGATCTTGGCTCAGATGTCGATATCCAAGAATTAACGCTGATCCCAGGAAAGCTGGTGTGTCGTGGGCGGATTAACGTTAACCCTTGACGATCGCAAATTAAAAAATATTAATACCCTATTTTAAATGATGTGGCGTCTAGTGGAACAAGAGCAGGGGTGCAAGGGGGACAAGGGGGACAAGGAGGAATTATTGAATAAATCTTTTCCTGTTCTTCCCCCTCTTCCTTGTCTACCCTGTCTCTTTTTAATGCCCAATGCCCAATGCCCAATGCCCAATGCCCAATGCCCAACTCACCTATTTACTAAGTAGTGGCAAAAGTAATGTCACAAAATAGTAAACCAAAGGAGCAGTAAAAATATAACTATCGGTACGGTCTAAAATACCACCATGACCGGGGATTAATTGCCCAGAATCTTTAACTCCAGCATCCCGCTTGAGCATAGATTCTGTAAGATCCCCTAAAAGACTAGCAATGCCAATCAGCAAACCCAATGCTAAACCAGTGAACGGGGATTCAGGCAAGTGAAGATAATAAGCTCCCGCTATGGCTACGGCAACACTTGAAGTAATACCAAAGACAGCGCCTTCAACAGTTTTTTTCGGGCTAATGTCAGATAGACGCGTTTTCCCAAAGAATTTGCCAATGGTGTACGCACCGATATCAGCTGCCCAAATACACAAAAAAGTTAGTAATGTGGCTGTAAAACCTTGTGCTAAAGAAGCGGAATTTGCTTTTTCCCAGAAATCTGTCCAGGTTGTGGGCCAGTAACCTCCCAAAGGGAGATTGCTAAAAGCAGCGCTATCAATTGCTCGTAACCGCACCCAGTAACTTGGTAAATAACCGACGTAAAATAGCCCCATAATAGAAGCGGAAACATCAGCGATCGTCGCAAATTTGGGTTGAAACAGCAGGTAAAAACAAATAAGTGTGCCAGCTATTGGCATCACAGCGTCAGCTAAACTGCCATCAAGGGTGCAAATCACCAGCAATACTTGGCTGACAGCCATAGTGGTTTTAGCGGCAGGAGCGATGCCTCTAGCTCGCACCAAATTAAAATATTCCTGTTGACCCAAAAAGATGATAACCGCAAAGATGATGGTAAAGTACCAACCCCCAAAAAGGGTTGCAGAAAGAGCAAGAGCGATCGCAACAATTCCACTAATAATCCGAGACCAAGGCATAGAAGTATTGGGTACTGGGTATTGGGTACTGGGTACTGGGTATTGGGTATTGGGTATTGGGTATTGGGTATTTGGAAAACTTTTTCCCATCTAGTCCTAGTCCCTAGTCCCCAGTCCCCAGTCCCTAGTCCCTAGTCCCTAGTCCCCATGCCCCATTCCCTAATCCAGTTTCTCACCACTGAGGATAAAAATGGGATCGACGGCGGTAAAGGTTTGAGAAAAGCCGCGTGTCTCTAGGCGGTTAACCGCAGATTGGACGACTTCGATATTTCTAGCCCTTAATAGGGAAAAGCTTTGGGAAATAGCATACAGACTTTCTAGATTAGCAGCTGTGGCTACAACCCGACCGGATGGCGGCAAATAATGCCAAGCTGCTTGCAGTATTTCCTGAATGGGGCGACCTCCCTCGATACAAACGCGATGAGGGGTAATTTTGAGGTCATGTAAACATTCTGGGGCGCTGCCTTCAACAACTTCGACATTTTTCACATCAAAGCGATCGCAGTTACGCTTGATCAGACTAGCTACTTCTTCATCCCTTTCGATAGCGATAATCTGTCCGCCTGGACACAATAGCCCCACCTCTACCGGAATTGTACCCGTCCCTGCACCAATATCCCACAACACGGAATCTGATTTCAGCCGCAGTTGGGCAATCAATAGCAGTCGGACTTCTCGCTGGCTCAGGGGAATTCCTGGCAAATGCTCAAATAATTCATCGGGAATACCAGGGGTAATATAAGGCCAAAGTTGGGAGGGCATAGAATTACGCAATTATACTAAAGATATCGATTTGCCAAATTGAAAAGCTATCAGCTATAAAACTTTTCAACGGTAGCATTATAAGAAAACATAATGATTGGTGAAATATTAGGCGATCGCTACGAAATTCAGCAGCTATTAGGAAAAAAAGCAGGGCGACGGACGCTATTAGCTCGTGATTTGCAAACTCAGAAATTAGTTGTCATTAAATTACTCTCTTTTAGCAGTGACTTTGAGTGGGATTCACTCAAGTTGTTTGAGCGAGAAGCTGAAACTTTAAAAAACCTAGCACATCCCTCAATTCCTGGCTATTTAAACTATTTTGAGGTAAATTTACCAACCATCAAAGGATTTGCTCTAGTACAAACTTATATCCCTGCACAAACTTTAGAGCAATGCTTACAAACTGGGCGGACTTTTACCGAAGCTGAAGTTAAACAGATAGCCAAAGCACTTTTAGAGATTCTTGTTTACCTACATGAACTACATCCGCCTGTAATTCATCGTGATATTAAGCCTAGCAATATTTTATTGGGGGAGCGTTCTGGAAATAGTGTCGGTCAAGTTTATTTGGTAGATTTTGGCTCAGTGCAAACAGTCTTGGCTAGCGAAACCGGGACAAGAACTGTGGTGGGAACTTATGGCTATATGCCACCAGAGCAATTTGGCGGACGCACTGTTGCAGCATCAGACCTTTATAGTTTAGGCGCAACTTTAATTTACTTGATGACGGGTACTCACCCAGCCGATTTACCCCAAAAGGATTTTCGCATTCAGTTTGAACAACTGGCTAATCTCAGTCCCAGCTTTAGCAATTGGTTAAAGTGGATGATTGAACCTAATTTAGAACGGCGTTTGAGTTCAGCTGACCAAGCACTCGCAGCTTTAGAGAAACCACAACCAACAAACTTGCCGACTTTGGTTGTTGGCAAACCAGATGGCAGTAAGATTCAACTAACCAAAAATTGGGATTTTCTAGAAATTATCGTTCCACCATCTGGTTTTGATCCATCAATAATATTTACAGGTTTGTTTGCGATCGTCTGGAATTCATTTATTCTCTTTTGGACAATTGGCGCACTTTCAGCACCTTTTCCTGTCAACATCCCCTTTGCGTTGTTTTCACTTCCATTTTGGGGTGCTGGCTTGATGATGGTGTATAAATTTTTCTTTCATTTTTTTGGACGCATTTGCTTACGCCTGAATCCAGAACAAATTTCCCTAACTTGGGAATTGTTTGCTTGGAAATTTTATCGTCCCCGTGCATCGCCAAGACAAAGTATTAATAAATTAGTTTACATTCCCAAACATTTTACGAAAGATTCTGAAGGTACGAGAATTGCCGTTCCCGCACAATTGGATATTTGGGTAGGAGTAAAAAAATATCAACTTGGTGGTAGTGATGGTGCAATTAAATCGGAAGCGGAACTGGAATGGC
Organism: Nostoc sp. DedSLP04; assembly: GCF_034530775.1. Taxonomy (NCBI): domain Bacteria; kingdom Bacillati; phylum Cyanobacteriota; class Cyanophyceae; order Nostocales; family Nostocaceae; genus Nostoc; species Nostoc sp. DedSLP04. The sequence goes on from NZ_JAVRCL010000002.1 coordinate 203,702, forward strand.
TAGCTCAGGAATTAAGCGATTGGTTAGGTTTGCCAATTACCAATCCAATTAGAAGTTAGTTGCGTTGATCGGTGGCGAACTTATGGGATGTGAGCCATCAATGTCTATATTTAATTACAGATGCCTTAGAGGAAATTTATATGTTTGGACTGGGATGGCCAGAAATAGCTGTAATTAGCATAGTCGCTATTCTAATTTTCGGCCCAAAAAAAATTCCTGAACTGGGAACTGCACTGGGTAAAACCCTAAGAGGTTTTAAGGAGGAGATGAAAACTCCCAGCGAGGAAACCAATCAGGGAGAAGAAAAACAGTAATTAAAAGAGTCAGGAGGAGCCAGTATACTGCTTTCTCCTGATTCCTGGCTACAGTAAGGTATTCACCACAGAAGAAGGCGCGATCCCATTTTGGGAATCGATTATAGTTGTGCCGGAATTTGGTTGGTGTATCTCTTCCTTGGCTAAACCACGCAGCTTAATTAACTTAATGGCGCGAGTAACGCTTTCTGGCAAAATCACCACCAGGCTGTTATCAGGAGCCATATCTAAGCCTTTATTGATTGCTTGGGTTTCATCCAGAATTGATTCATAGCGGCTATCAGGCTTAACTTCTGTGATGCCTTGAATAATCAACTGGGCGGCTGAACCACGTAAGCGTCCGCGTGTATCATCGTCTTCTTTGATGATGATGTAATCAAAAATTTGCGCTGCTAATTTACCCAAAGTAACAAAATCTTCGTCGCGGCGATCGCCAGGGCCCCCAATTACGCCAATTCGTTGTCCTGTAGTCCAGTTCCGCACAAAGGAACCTACAGCTTCGTAACTGGCTGCATTGTGAGCATAATCCACCAAAGCGTGGTAGTTGCCCAAATTAAATAGATTCATTCGTCCCGGTGTTTGACTAACTGAAGCCCGGAAGGTTTTCAAACCAGCACGAATCTGCTCAATTGTGACGTTTTGCACAAACGCTGCCAAACTTGCTGCTAAAGCGTTGGCAATCATAAACGGCGCACGTCCGCCCATTGTTAAAGGTATATTTTCTGCTCTTTCTATGCGATGTGTCCAGTCACCTTTAACAATTGACAAATAGCCATTCTCATATACTGCCGCAACTCCACCCTTTTGGATGTGCTTCCGCACTAATTCCGAATCGGGGTTCATAGTGAAGTAAGCAATATTAGCTTTAGTTTTTTCTGACATCGCAGCGACGCGGCGATCGTCGGCATTGAGTACCGCATAGCCATCAGGGAATACAGCTTCTGCCACTACACTTTTGAGGTTAGCTAACTGCTCAATGGTATCTATATCACCTATTCCTAAGTGGTCGGCGGCTACATTCAATACTACTCCTACATTTGCGGCTTCAAAACCCAATCCAGAGCGGAGAATGCCACCGCGAGCCGTTTCTAGTACTGCTACTTCTACCGTAGGATCTTGGAGGATGAGATAGGCACTTTGAGGGCCTGTATTATCGCCAGCTTCTACTAAGTAATCACCGATATATGTTCCGTCGGTAGTAGTATAACCTACTACTTTCCCAGTTTGTTTATAAATATGTGCTAGTAGTCGAGTCGTGGTGGTTTTGCCATTAGTACCCGTGATGCTGAGAATGGGAATTTGGCTAGATTGCTCGTTAGGAAACAGCATATCCATCACTGCACCAGCGACATTGCGGGGAATACCTACACTTGGGGCAACGTGCATCCGAAAACCGGGAGCAGCGTTAACTTCGACAATCACGCCATCCACTTCCCGCAGAGGACGGCTAATATCTGTGGTGACGATATCGAGTCCGGCAATATCCAAACCGATAATCTTGACTACTCGTTGTGCTAACCACAGATTTTCTGGGTGAATTTCATCGGTGCGATCGACGGCACTACCACCTGTACTCAAGTTGGCTGTTGCCCTGAGATAACAAATAGTGCCCTTGGGTGGCACGCTATTTAGGGTGTAACCTTGCCTTTCTAGCAGTTGGTAGCTGGTGCGGTCTAGTTCAATCTTGGTCAGGACGTTATCATGTCCTTCACCGCGATTTGGATCGAGGTTTGTTTCTTCAATCAGTTCGGCAATGGTGGATCTGCCGTTGCCAATGACATGAGCTGGGACACGTTCGGCTACTGCTACTACTTTGCCATTTACCACCAGTACCCTGTGGTCGCGCCCAACGTAATATCTTTCGACAATAATTGACCGAGAAACCTGTCTGGCAGCTTCATAAGCAGCCTCAGCCTCTTCCCAACTTCTGATATCAATGGTGATCCCACGCCCGTGATTGCCATCTAAGGGCTTGATGACGATGGGATAGCCGCCAACGAATTCAATGGCTTGTTCCAAATCGTCTAAGAAGTTGATTACTGTACCTCTGGGTACTGGCGCACCAGCAGCAGCAAGGATACGTTTAGTGGCTTCTTTATCGCAAGCTAGTTCTACGCCCAGAATGCTGGTGTTGTCCGTCATTGTTGCCTGCATCCGCTTTTGATTCACGCCATACCCTAGCTGAATCAAAAAGCGGGCTTCCAGCGCCATCCAGGGAATACCTCTTTTTTCTGCTTCTTTGACGATCGCTTCCGTAGAAGGGCCTAAGGAAGCATCACGAGAAAAGTCTTTCAGGTCTTGGATATCTTGCTCTAGTTCTGCCTTGGGATAACGGCCTCGATCGACAATACTCTGGCATAGCCGTACTGCGGCTCGTCCAGCGTAGCGTCCCGCTTCCTCATTCAGGTACTCGATTACTACTTGGTAAATTCCGGGTGTGGCAGTTTCGCGGGTGCGACCAAAGCCGACATGCATCCCAGCTAATTCTTGGAGTTCTAAGGCTACGTGTTCTACTATGTGGCCGATCATAGTGCCTTCTTTGACTCGCATCAGAAAACCACCGCGACAGCCAGGCGAACAATAGTGACCCTCCAGACTTGGCAGCGCCTCAACTAATCCTTCATAAAAGCCAGGGATTTCATTCGAGGGCGTCTCGCCAAGGTTTTCTAAATCGAGGCGCATGACGATCAGTTTGTGGCGTCGAATGCTCCAATAGTTTGGGCCGCGTAATGTCTGGATCTTGAGAATTCTCATGGGAATAGGTAGATGGAGATTCGGAACCAAAATTCTAGTTTCTTACTGGAATTGACCGCTAAACTGTTCGTTAAAAACAGTTTTTTCTTTTTACATGGTATTCTTATCATTTTTCTTTCTACGGTAAGAAATAATAAATGTGCGGTCAACTCAGTGTAACCTCAGATACTCTATCCCGTCAGCTGGAGATTCGGTGTACAGCAGGCAATACAGTCCGCTGGTACAAGTGGAAGCGATCGCCTAAGCTGAGGATATGGAGACGTAAATTATGTACGGTTAAAGGTTCATTAGCACCGACATGGGGTTCGTTAGTATGGGTCAGTTCGGTGGGATCGACAATGGTGACACTGCCTTTACCCATAACTTGTAGCCAACCATCACGTTCAAACACAGCACAAGTATCTTCGTCAATGCCAATACCTAAGCGATCGGGATGAGCTGCGATCGCACTAATCAGTCGCCCCATCCGATTACGGTTGTGAAAGTGTTGGTCAACGATTACTTCGGGAATAAATCCCAAACCCGTTGCCATATCCACTAGGGAACGATTGGGCGTTTCTCCACTCCCGCCGCCAGCAATCATGTGATGCCCCATCACCGCCGCTCCTGCACTGGTGCCTGCTAACGTAAGTTGCCCCGCCCTCACCCGCTGACGAATAATTTCCATTGCTGGCGTATCTGCCAAGACGCCACAAAGACGCAGCTGGTCTCCTCCTGTCAAAAATACCCCACTACAGGCTTCTAAGGATGCTTTGATCTGAGAGGCTTCACACTGTTCTCGTTCGCGGATGTCTAAAATCTCTACCTTCTGGGCACCCATTTCTTCAAAAATGCGAATATACCGACCACCGATAATGGCAGGTTCGCGAGAGGCAGATGGAATAATTGTAATATAAGCCTTACTAGCACCGGCGCGTCCAAAAAAAGTTCGTAGGATTTCGCGCCCATGAACTTTATCTTCTGCACCTCCGATAACCAGAACGGCGGTTTTAGTTGCTTGGGGTGTCCTCATTTCTAGCGATTTAGCTTGTAATTGCGGCATTTTGGTTCTCCTGTCAACAACTTCAGGAGCCATCGCCTTGGTGTTCGCATAGCGTCTCCGTCAGGAGAGGCAGCACGGTCTTGAGGGTTTCCCCCATGAGCGACTGCCGTGCATGGTTCCCCGGCTTGTGGCGAATGGCGTGTGAATTTAACAAGGTTCAGTTGCCCGATCATTTTTGCGCTTTGCATCTTTGAGAGGACACTTTTTGGAAGTTTGGAATTGGGGAAAGCCACTCTCCAAATTCTCGCTTCACGTTCGCATTGCCTCAGTCTAAACGTGTTTGTTTCCATTCCTCTCTGGTCAGCGCCTTGTTTTTCACCTGTCCACTTGCAGCAGGGCAAAATAGTCTTTGAGTGGCTAGATTCCCCCTTTAGAGTTGGGGAAAAGCAGTTAAGACTACGCTTTTTTCTGAGGCTGGCTCGATGCATCCTGGAAGTTGTTAACTTGATATGATTATTAATTTAAATGTAGTTGTGACAACATTTAAACATAAATTAAGTAATTAGAAAAACTTTTGATCTCATCTAAAATCCAGGAGGTCTGGTAGTTTTAGATACTATTGATAAAGTTTAACTGGAGTTTAATCCGACCTTGGCTTGCTGGTGTTTGCTAGACATTCAAATTTAAGATTAGTGTCCTCGAATACGAATAACTGTGCGCTTTGATATAGTTACGCTTTTTCCTGACTGTTTTAACTCTGTTCTCAATTCTGGGCTGCTAGGTAAAGCCTTAGCCAAACAGATTGCCGAAGTGCATCTGATTAATCCACGGGACTTTACCACTGATAAACACCGAAAGGTAGACGATGAACCCTACGGCGGCGGCGTTGGGATGCTAATGAAGCCAGAACCTATTTTTACCGCTGTGGAGTCGCTGCCGATTCTACCCCGAAGAGAAATAATTTTGATGAGTCCACAGGGTCAAACAATTAATCAAGCTCTTTTGAAAGAATTGGCGACAAATTATGACCAATTAGTAGTTATTTGCGGGCATTACGAAGGAGTGGATGAGAGAGTGCTGCATTTGGTAACTCGTGAAGTATCTTTAGGCGATTTTATTCTGACTGGTGGAGAAATTCCAGCAATGGCCTTAATTAATGGTGTAGTGCGGCTAATACCAGGGACTGTGGCTAAAACGGAGTCCCTGACAGCAGAAAGTTTTGAGGAGGGGTTATTGGATTATCCCCAATATACTCGTCCGGCGAATTTTCGCGGTTTGAAAGTGCCTGATGTCTTGCTCAGTGGAAATCACGCCGCGATCGCTCGATGGCGTTACGAACAACAAATTCAAAGAACCCGCGATCGCCGCCCCGATCTCCTGGAGAAATTGATGCAGGGGGAGCAGGGGGAGCAGGGGGAGCAGGGAAGCAGGGGAGTATGGAGAGAAGAATAATTTATAACTCCTGACAAATGACAAATGACAAATGACAAACGACAAATGACAAAAATTCGTATTGGTAACGGCTACGATATTCATCAACTGGTGAGCGATCGCGCTTTGATTTTAGGTGGAATTCAAATTCCCCATGAACTGGGTTTATTAGGGCACAGTGACGCTGATGTGCTAACACACGCGATTATGGATGCCATGCTTGGGGCATTATCTTTGGGCGATATTGGTCATTATTTTCCACCTAGCGATCCCAAATGGGCGGGAGCAGATAGTTTAGTACTATTAACTCAAGTACATCAACTGATTCGCGCTCAAGGCTGGCAGATCGGAAACATTGACTCGGTGATAGTAGCAGAACGTCCAAAATTAAAGCCGCATATTGAGAATATGCGCGACAAACTAGCGGCGGTTTTAGAATTACAACCAAATCAAATTGGCATCAAAGCTACAACCAATGAAAAATTAGGCCCTGTTGGCCGTGAAGAAGGTATATGTGCTTATGCTGTCGTCTTGCTAGGTGCTTCAGAATAACTTTCTTTAGCTTCTAATAAAGATATTCAAGACTGATTAGGATGTAAATAGATTAGGAATTATGAACTTTTTTAGACAAATATTTTTGGCAATTAAACGTTTTTGGCTGCCAATAATTTTTACTTCAGCAATAGCATTTACAGTTACCGCCTGCAACCCAGCTAACTTTAAAAGTCCCGCTGCTCAAGTACCGCAATTAGTAAGTAGCATTCTCAGCGATCCTAAAACTTTTAACTACCCCCTGAGTCAAGAGTTTCCTAATGTTTTTCCTTTAATTTACGAGGGGTTAATTACCCAAAATCCAATCACTGCAAAAATTGAGCCAGCATTAGCTGAATCCTGGCAAATTTCTGATGATAAATTAAAGATTGTTTTTACCTTACGCGAAGGGTTGAAATGGTCTGATGGTCAGCCACTAACAGTAGATGATGTGGTGTTTACCTACAACGATATTTACCTTAACGAAGCAATTCCTACAGATGTGAGAGACGGTTTGAGAATTGGTCAGAGTCGGAAGCTACCCACTGTACAAAAAGTAGATGAACGCCGGGTTGAGTTTATCGTACCAGAACCCTTTAGACCTTTCCTACTAAATACAGGTTCGCCAATTTTGCCTGCCCACATATTGCAACAATCAGTAAAAACCAAAGACCAAAATGGGAGTCCGATTTTTCTGACAAAATGGGGTGTTGATACTCCTCCCGACCAAATTATTGTCAACGGCCCTTACAAAATAGAGCGCTACGACACAAGTCAGCGTGTGGTCTTCCGGCGCAATCCCTACTACTGGCGCAAGGACGCTCAAGGTAATTCCCAACCTTATATTGAACGGGTAATTTGGCAAATTGTGGAATCAACAGATACCTCCTTGCTGCAATTTCGTTCTGGCGGGTTAGATACTGTGGGAGTGTCACCAGATTACTTTTCTTTGCTAAAGGTGCAAGAAAAACAGAGTAATTTCACAATTTATAATGGGGGGCCAACATCCGCTACATCGTTTGTTTGGTTTAATCTCAACAAAGGTAAAAGGGACGGAAAACCACTGGTAGATCCAGTTAAATCTCGGTGGTTCAATAATGTGCAATTTCGGCAAGCTATAGCTTATGCAATTGACCGCCAAACGATGATTAATAATACTTTTCGCGGCTTGGGTGTAGCACAAAATTCACCGATTTCTGTGCAAAGCCCCTATTACCTTTCCCCTAAAGAGGGGTTAAAAGTTTACGATTACAATCAGCAAAAAGCGAAGGAATTACTGCTAAAAGCAGGATTTAAGTACAACAACAATCAGTTAGTAGATTCTCAGGGAAATCGCGTTCGTTTCTCTTTGCTTACTAATGCTGGAAATAAAATCCGTGAGGCAATGGGATCGCAGATTAAACAAGACTTGAGCAAAATCGGCATTCAAGTTGATTTCACGCCGTTGGCATGGAATACTTTTACTGACAAAACTTCTAACTCCTTGGATTGGGAAGCTTCTTTGATGGGTTTGACTGGCGGATTAGAACCGAATGACGGAGCTAATGTCTGGGCACCTGAAGGCGGATTGCACATGTTTAATCAGAAACCCCAAGCAGGACAAAAGCCGATTCAGGGTTGGGAGGTTGCTCCTTGGGAAGCGGAAATAGGGAATCTTTACATTCAAGCTGCACAGGAATTAGACGAAGCTAAAGTTAAAGCGATTTATGCCGAAACACAGCGGATTACTCAGGAAAATTTACCTTTTATTTACTTGGTTAATCCTTATTCATTATCAGCGGTGCGTAATCGTTTTGAAGGCATTAAATTCTCTGCTCTTGGCGGCGCATTCTGGAATATTGAACAAATTAAAGTAACAGAAGATTAGGCATTGGGCATTGGGCAAAACAGTTCCTTTAGCGGAAGCGGGGCGTTTAGCCCGTTCCGAGTTCCTAGTAAATAAGTAAGATTCACAACTCAGCACTCAGCACTAATTACTATTGAGGGGCATGGGGCATTGTTTATTCACAAAAAACAAATGACAAATGACAAAGGAAAAATGACCCATGACCAATGAAAAAACTTTGCGATCGCTCTTAGAAGCGGTTGCTAATGGTAAAGTTACGCCAGATACGGCATTAGACTCACTCAAAGATTTAACTTATGAATCTGTAGGTGAATTTGCCAAAATTGACCATCATCGCCAGCTAAGAACTGGTTTTCCAGAGGTGATTTGGGGCCCTGGTAAGACTCCCGACCAAATTGCTCAAATTATCGAGGTGATGCGCCTCCGCAATCCGGTCGTGATGGCAACTCGTATCGAAGCAGCAGTTTATACCGTATTGCAATCAAAAGTTAGCGGTTTGCGATATTACGAATCGGCGCGAATTTGTGCGATCGCTCCCCCTACCATCGAACCACAATTTGCAGGTGAAATTGGCATTCTTTCTGCTGGTACTGCCGATTTAGCCGTTGCTGAAGAAGCGGCTGTCACTGCTGAACTTTCTGGTTTTCGGGTACAGCGTCTCTGGGATGTTGGTGTTGCTGGAATTCACCGTTTGCTGAGTAACCGCCACCTGATTGAATCAGCATCGGTGTTGATTGTTGTGGCGGGGATGGAAGGCGCTTTACCCAGCGTTGTTGCAGGTTTAGCGAGTTGTCCTGTAATTGCCGTACCCACCAGCATCGGTTATGGCGCAAGTTTTGGTGGTTTAGCACCTTTATTGACAATGCTTAACTCTTGTGCTGCGGGAGTAGGTGTAGTAAATATCGATAATGGTTTTGGTGCAGCAGTTTTGGCGGGGCAAATTTTGCGGACTGCCGAGAAATTGCGGTTGGCATCGGCTGCATCTTGAGTTAAGACATTGAAGTTATATCTAATATTTCAGTAAATATCAGTACTCAATGTAAAAAATGAACTGATACTGGAATTTTTCAGTCCTAACTTCTTAATTACCAAATATGAGCAATTACAGCGATTTGACATCTCAGTTACTTTGGCATTTGCCTGTAAATTTGACGGCACTAGCACAAACAATCACCGATCCAAACGTTATGGGTCAGATGCAAAAAGCTTGGAGCCACTTTATACAAACAGGTCAAGTGTGGGCATTGTTGATTGGTTTAGTCATTGGCTATATGATTCGGAATCTAACTAGCTACGGTTAAATTTAAAAGTTAGGAGTTTAAAGTGAGGAGTGAGAAGTTAGGAGTCAAAAACTCATAATTCCTCACTCTTAACTCTTAACTCTCGCCCACTCTTTTGATAATTTATGACCAAAGAAGAAACTTGGAGCCAGCGGTTTGAATCAGCGTTGCATCCAGCGATCGCTCGTTTTAATGCCAGTATAAGTTTTGATATTGAATTAATCGAATATGACCTTACTGGTTCTCAAGCTCATGCCAAAATGCTTGCTCACACGGGTATCATCTCTCCAGAAGAAGGAGAGCAACTGGTTGCCGGTTTAGAACAAATTCGCCAAGAGTACCGCCAGGGGAAATTTCAGCCCGGTGTCGATGCTGAAGATGTACATTTTGCAGTTGAACGCCGACTGACAGAAATTGTTGGCGATGTAGGTAAAAAGGTGCATACAGCGCGATCGCGTAATGACCAAGTTGGCACCGATACCAGACTCTACCTGCGCGACCAAATCCAACAAATCAAAAGCGAATTGCGAGAATTTCAAGGTGTTTTACTAGATATAGCTGAAAAGCACGTTGAAACTTTGATTCCTGGCTATACCCACCTGCAACGCGCTCAACCCCTGAGTTTAGCTCACCACCTCTTGGCATACTTTCAAATGGCGCAACGTGACTGGGAACGCTTAGGAGACGTTTCTCGCCGCGTGAATATTTCACCTTTGGGATGTGGTGCTTTAGCAGGAACTACTTTCCCTATCGATCGCCACTACACAGCCAAACTCTTGAATTTTGACGATATTTATGCTAATAGCCTCGATGGAGTGAGCGATCGCGATTTTGCGATCGAATTTTTGTGTGCTGCTAGCTTGATTATGGTTCACCTCAGCCGCCTTGCAGAAGAAGTCATTCTTTGGTCATCTGAAGAATTTCGCTTCGTCACCCTCAAAGATAGCTGTGCTACAGGTTCCAGTATCATGCCTCAAAAGAAAAACCCTGATGTTCCAGAATTGGTGCGGGGAAAAACAGGACGTGTATTCGGTCATCTCCAGGCGATGTTAGTCATCATGAAAGGGCTACCCCTGGCATATAACAAAGATTTACAAGAAGATAAAGAAGGTCTATTTGATAGCGTTAATACAGTCAAAGCTTCTCTAGAAGCGATGACGATTTTGCTCAGGGAAGGGTTAGAATTTCGTACTCAGCGGTTAGCATCAGCTGTAGCGGAGGATTTTTCTAATGCCACCGATGTAGCAGATTATTTGGCAGCACGGGGCGTTCCTTTTCGGGAAGCTTACAACCTTGTGGGTAAGGTAGTAAAAACTAGTATTGCCGCAGGTAAACTCCTAAAAGATTTAAAATTGGAAGAGTGGCAACAAATACATCCGGCATTTGCAGCAGATATTTATGAGGCGATATCCCCCCGTCAAGTTGTTGCTGCCCGCAACAGTTACGGAGGTACTGGCTTTGTTCAGGTAAACAAAGCACTCATAGCCGCCCGTGCTCAAATTGCTCAATAGAGGGATTGGGAAACTGGGGAGTAGGGACAAGGGGGACAAAAAAGATAAGGGAGACAAGGGGAATAACTAATGCCCAATGCCCAATGCCCAATGCCCAATGCCCAATGCCCCAATCCCCAAAAATAAATAAGGGCGTACAAATAAATGTGCGCCCTAAAAGGTAAATAACCCAAACAATAAGGATTTAGGCAGACAACTTATTCAGTGTCAGCTGCTGCTGCGCCTTCTTCTTCCTCACTCTTTGGTGGTCTTTGTTGGAACCTTCTCTGCATTCTTCCTGTCGTAGTCCGTTTACGAAACTTTCTGGCATACGCCTGGTTACGTAGCGCCTTTTCTTTTTTCGGGTTACGGCGCTTGGCCATGTTCACCTCTATTAATAAACAACAAAAAAGTAGCAACTAGGCATCACGTAGGCAATATTAGTTACCAATGTTATTGATATACTTTTAACCTAGTGCAGCAATAAATACGCTTTAAACAGTGTACTAGTCTATCGCATTATACCTAACTTTGTCAATAAAAATTCTGAATTATCTCCACTAGCAAGACGAAAAATATCTTTTATTAGATTCCAATGTGTCAAATAGATTGTAAAATAGCTCACTAGTTGTTATAGAAACAAACCAATTTTATTAATAAATAATTCAGTAATTAGTCATCAAAACTTAGCAGGCATAGGTGAATTTAAGCATGAAGTCTAATATTTGATTGAGCGATATTTAAATTAAGAGGAGGTCTTAAACTCTAGTTAATTGCCTCTTATAAATTCAGATATTCAGAATTTTGGATTTTGACTTATTATTCATATTTTTTTATGTTTACTGAAAAACTATAAGTGATAGCTAGTTTCAATACCACTAATACTTGCCATAAACTAAAAATATACCTGATTCAATAAATAGTATGTATATATAAATACAGTGCTTCTATTGAAACTTGATGTTAGAATCGATAGTATTCTACGTAAATCGTAAGAATAAAATCTCAACCCACAAACATTTTTGTATAAAATAAAACTCAACCAAAATTTTATTAGTTGAGCTTATGTAAGTGGTAGGGAAATATAGAATACAACACATAAATTTTGAAGATTGAACGTTATTGCTTTTTTTCCGGCAGCTGTCGAGTCCACACGTAGCTTATGGCGTATTGGACAAACAGTATTGGGTATAATATTTCGTCATCCCATTACTGGCACTAGTATCATCCCAATTTTACCCGATGGTCGGATTGTACTGATCCGACGGCGCGACAATGGTCTTTGGTCATTGCCTGGAGGGATTGTAGATTGGGGAGAAGATATTCCCAATACAGTGCGCCGGGAATTAATGGAGGAAACCGGGCTAGAATTGGTGAAAATTAACCGTTTAGTAGGAGTTTACTCTGCACCAGACCGCGATCCCAGAATCCATTCAATTTGTATTGTGGTTGAAGCCGAGGTGCATGGGACAATGGAGATTCAAGACACCTTAGAAGTCATGGAAATCCAAGCTTTCTCTCCCAGTTTACTACCTTCAGGAAAGATGTCTCACGACCATACTCGGCAGTTGCAAGACTACTTGAATGGTTTGACAACATTGGCATAATAATATTTTGTCATTTGTCATTTGTCATTTGTCATTGGTTATTTCCACCAAGGTTATGATTTAAGGAATCCTCTCTCCTCTACGATAGGCTTCCCCAAGGAGACGCTAAACGAATTGCACCACACCTTTGTGTTTGTAATTTGACTAATGACTAATGACCAATGACTAATGACTATTTATTATGATGCTGAAAGTTAACTACTAAATAAAATGGATACACTATTGCGTAACTCCCGGAGAAAGCTCTCTCAAGGGCTATTATTCTGGCGTGAAGTCGGTGAAAAAACTCCTATAATTTTTTTACATGGTGCTTGGAATGAGAGCAGTCAATGGTTATCTGTGATGGAATCCCTTGCACAAGATTTTCATTGTTTTGCACCTGATTTGTTAGGGTTTGGTGAATCAGAAAATCCTAATATCTATCATTCGATAGATTTACAAGTTGAGTGTTTAGCTGAATTTTTGCAAGCTGTGAAGCTAGAAAAACTATATTTAGTGGGGCATTCTCTTGGGGGTTGGATTGCTGCTAGCTATGCTTTAAAGTATCCAGAGAAAGTTGATGGTGTGGTACTGCTAGCACCAGAGGGCGTAGAGATAGCAGGACAAGAAGAGTATTGCCAGAAAATGCGGCGATTATTGAATTATCCACCACTAGTAGTTAAATTGTTGCGATCGCTCAGTCCTTTGACTAAAATCCTGGGTTGGCATGAAAAAATTGCACAAGACTTGCAGTTGCGTCAATCGCTATTGCCGTATCCCATAGGTTGTCAGTTACTTTTCAAACGGCGACAAGTAGAAATTGAGGCGGAATTACTGCAAAAGCAGCTTTACATGATAGATGTCCCAGTTTTTATTTTACAAGGTGGCCAAGATACACCAGATGCTTTAGCCAGAAGCCGTGTTTTTGCTCAACTTATACCGAAAGTCGAGTTGAAAATGATTGCTCATGCCGGAAATGACTTGCCAGAATCTTGTGCTGAGGTTGTGGCGGTTGAGATTCGGGAATTTATTGAAGGTATTTTAAAAAGCCATAATTTAAACGAATTAAACTAGCTCATTAAGAGTTTGCTGCCAATCGACAACACATATTCCTTCGCTCTCAAAACGTGATATGTGTTTCAAGTTTGTTGTCACAATTATGACCTGATCAAAACTCTTCAATTGGAGAATTGCTTGAGCAGCAAGAATTACATCACCATCCAAACTTTCATTGCTTGCTGTAGGTTTCCCCTGGTTTCTTACCCATGCCCATAGTTCAGCTGCTTTTCGCATCGTTTCGGGAGTCAGTGGTATGAGACAAATTTGGCTAAGTTTGTTGAGGCGATCTATACTCTTTTGTTTTCCTTGTCTCAATAGTTCACGCCGAAGTTCATAATCGGCTATTTCGGGCACAAGTATAACAGTTTCGGTTTTCCCTAACGATCTCAACCACTGTTGGACTTTTGGGTTTACTTTTGGATGCGTTACTTGACTCAAAGGATGAGTGTCTAGCAATACGGCTCTACTCATCTGTGTTTTTACACTTACATGCGATTTTGATTCAAGCCTGTCTCAACCTGTGGGTATGTTTGTTCATCATATCCCGATTCATCAGCCATCCATTCGTCAACCAATCCTATTACTTTTTCTAAGGTATCATCCACTTTTGCTTCCGATTCAGAAAATTGGGCAACTTGATTTTGCCTTAATTCTCGTAACCAGGTTGGCAAGGGATTTGTTGCATTTGTTCTGGGTGTATTTATGGTTACAAGTGCAGCAAGGATGTCTACGTCGTTATTATTATTATCAATGAATGTAAATCTACTAAAACTCCCACGATATGCAATATTTTCAGTTATCTGAACGTTACGCCAACGAAACAAAGGTGGTTGAGCTTTAGCCAATGACAACGATTGTCCCTCAATCAAGGCATCAATTTTTGCCCTAACTGCCAGCAATTCTGCTGAAGAAAGGGCATCCAATTGCTGCATAATTACATCTAGCTGTGAACTTTTGGGCATAGTTTATTTAGGGATAAACTTCTCTTTTAATTGTATGCTATCTGGGCTTTGGATTGTCTCTTTGCCGTGAAAACTCGGATTCCTATTCCTTATTCTCCATTACTATTTTCTGCATTCCCAAAAAAATCAAATTTGGTTCCACAATTAAACGTGTTGCAATTTCAGGATATAAAATTTGCAAATAGTTAATCAAGAAAGTGCGATCGCCCCCTTTAATTGCAATCTTACCATTAGGAAATAATTGCAACCAGGCTTCAATAAAATCTTTGATTCCAGCTAAGACTGTGTAAATTACTCCGCTTTGAATTGCTTCTGTAGTATTAAGAGCAAAACGTGGTGGCAGAGACGGTAACTTTTGCATTTCAACTAATGGTAATTGTCCTGTTTTTTGACCGAGAGTTGCAAATTGCAAGCCTAATCCTGGCAAAATTGCACCTCCAACTAGACACTCATTAGCATCCGCAGCCGTGAAAGTTAGCGCTGTTCCAGCATCAATTACCAACATCGGAAAACCCCAAGTTTTCGCCGCACCCCACAAAGCTAAAGCGCGGTCAATTCCTAGTGTGGGATACACGCCTTTTAGTGGTATTTGGTCTAAGGTAATAACGCGAACATTTGGGTAAGTTTGCCAAATAGCAGTTTGACTGGGAACTACTGAGGCAAGAACAAGAGGGCACGGGGGCAGAGAGACAAAAGCGCAAAGGGGTGGAGTATTTGTGAGAAAATTACTTTGTTGATGGCTTGGAGAAATTGCCAGCAATAAATCATCTAGGGTTTGAAATTCAGTTAGATGTTGTATGACAGACTCAGCAAGATAGTCGGTATCCCAAGCTGAGTAAAGTGTCTCGCCAATAAACAATGCCCAATGCAGCCGCGAATTACCAATTTCCAAGGCTAGCCAAATTTCCTCTCTGTGCCTCTGTGGTTTCACACTTTTAACTTTTTTAAGTCAACTATAGGTTTTTTAATAAAAATTAACATTAAAGCCGTGTAACAATAAAAGAAGAGGAAGAAATACTCATTGTGTCAAGGAGGGAGTTATGGTAGCACTCACAGAAAAAACTGAAAAACGGCTCACCATACAGACTGTAGAGATTGCTCAAGAGACAACGGCTATTCGCTCTTTGGATTGGGATCGCGATCGCTTCGATATTGAGTTTGGTCTGCAAAACGGCACCACTTATAACTCGTTTCTCATTCGCGGGGAGCAGACTGCCTTAGTTGATACCTCCCACGAAAAATTTCGCCAACTATACTTTGATACGCTCACCGGATTAATCAACCCAACAGAAATTGATTATTTAATTATCAGCCACACGGAGCCAGACCATAGCGGTTTAGTTAAAGATTTGCTGCTTATGGCTCCAGAAATAACCGTTGTCGGTTCTAAAGTGGCGATTCAGTTTCTGGAGAATTTGGTACATCAGCCATTTAAACGGCGGATTGTGAAAAATGGCGATCGCTTAGATTTGGGCAATGGGCATGAATTTGAATTCGTGATTGCTCCAAATTTACATTGGCCGGATACCATTTTCAGCTTTGACCACAAAACCAAAATTCTCTACACCTGCGACGCTTTTGGGTTGCACTATTGCTCAGATAGCACCTTTGATGAAAACCTGGCAGCGATCGAAGAAGACTTTCATTACTACTACGATTGCTTGATGGGGCCCAATGCCCGATCGGTTCTATCTGCGCTGAAGCGGATGGCGGAACTGAAAACGATCGACATGATTGCCACAGGGCACGGCCCATTATTATCTCACAATGTAGAAGAACTAGTTGGACGTTACCGCACTTGGAGCCAAAGCCAAACCAAGGCAGAAACAATAATTGGGATATTTTACGTTTCTGAATACGGATATAGCGATCGCCTAGCGCAAGCAATTGCCAACGGTATCGGTAAAACCGGTGTCGCAGTGGAAATTGTCGATTTGGGATCTGAAGTCGATTTACAAGAACTGCGGGAACTAGTTAGCCGTTGTGCTGGACTAGTCGTTGGATTACCTCCGGCTTCTGGCGCTGCGAACATCCAAGCTGCACTTAGCACAGTTTTAGGATCGACCAAAGAAAAGCAAGCTATCGGCGTATTTGAAACCGGTGGTGGCGATGATGAGCCAATAGATCCTTTGGTGAGTAAATTCCGCAATTTAGGTTTGACAACAGTTTTTCCACCAATTCGGATTAAACAAACGCCTACGGAAAATACCTACAAGTTGTGTGAAGAAGCGGGTACAGACTTAGCTCAATGGGTAACACGCGATCGCAACATCAAAGCGATGAAATCCCTTGGTGCTGACTTAGATAAAGCACTAGGTAGAATCAGCGGTGGGTTATATATTATTACTGCTAAAAAAGGCGATGTATCCAGTGCCATGCTAGCCTCTTGGGTTGCTCAAGCTAGCTTCAAACCGTTGGGATTCTCGATTGCAGTCGCCAAAGATCGGGCAATTGAATCACTCATGCAAGTAGGCGATCGCTTTGTTCTCAACGTTTTAGAAGAAGGCAATTTCCAACCATTAATGAAACACTTTTTGAAACGGTTCGCCCCTGGCGCAGATCGTTTTCAAGGTGTGAGAACTCAGCCAGCCGAAAATGGTGCGCCCATCCTCAACGATGCCCTCGCCTACATGGAGTGTGAAGTCATCAGCAGAATGGATTGCGGCGATCATTGGGGAGTATATAGCACAGTCTACGCCGGAGGAGTTTCTAAACCAGAAAGTTTGACTGCTGTGCATCACCGTAAAGTTGGCAACCACTACTAAAAAGTTAGGAGTTAGGAGTTAGGAGTTGTAGAGACGAGATCGTCTCTACAACGGAAGTTCAAAAATTTTGATTAACGACTTTCTTCAACTCATAACTCATAACTCATAACTCATAACTCATAACTCTTGTTTTAGCTATGTCAAAAAACAAACCCCGTGACGTTCAAGTTTTCCCGATTGCGACAGATACGAGAATACTGCGATCGCGCAGTTGGTCAAGGCTGAGATTTGAAATTGAATATGCTCTTGCTAAGGGTACAACTGCTAATTCTTATTTAATTGAAAGCGAGAAAACCGCCATTATCGATCCTCCAGGGGAAACCTTTACGCAAATTTATTTAGAAGCTTTGCAACAACGTTTCCATCTTGAAGATTTAGATTATGTAATTTTGGGACACGTAAATCCTAACCGTGCTGCAACTTTAAAAGCTTTATTAAAAATTGCCCCGCAAATCACCTTTGTGTGTTCTAATCCAGGGGCGAGAAATTTACGTGCGGCGTTGGAAAATCAAGATTTGCAAATTCTTGTGATGCGGGGCGAGGAAACTCTAGATTTGGGTAATGGGCATAATTTAGAATTTATTCCCACTCCCAATCCCCGCTATGCCGATCAACTTTGCACCTACGATCCACAAACAGAAATTCTCTACACAGATAAGTTATTTGGGGCGCACGTTTGTGGAGATCAGGTATTTGATGAAGGCTGGGAAGTATATAACGAAGATCGGCGCTATTATTTTGATTGCCTGATGGCTCCCCACGCTCGTCAAGTTGAAACAGCGCTGGAGAAATTAGCTGATTTCCCCGTGCGAATGTATGCCACTGGACACGGGCCTTTGGTACGCTATGGCTTAATCGACCTGACCAAAGCTTATCGGGAATGGAGTCAACAACAAACTTCTGCTGACTTGACAGTAGCGTTAATTTATGCATCTGCTTATGGAAATACAGCCACATTAGCCCAAGCGATCGCTCGTGGGATCACGAAAGCTGGTGTAGCTGTAGAATCGATTAACTGCGAATTTACAGAACCAGAAGAAATCCGAGCGGCTGTGGAAAAAGCGGGTGGTTTCATCATCGGTTCTCCCACTCTCGGCGGTCATGCACCGACACCCGTGCAAACAGCTTTAGGGATTGTGCTATCCACCGCTACTAACAATAAACTTGCCGGTGCTTTTGGTTCCTTTGGCTGGAGTGGGGAAGCGGTTGATTTAATCGAGAGTAAATTAAAAGATGCTGGCTATCGGTTTGGTTTTGATACCATCCGCGTCAAATTCAAACCCGACGATGCCACCTTACAATTGTGTGAAGAAGCTGGAACCGACTTTGCCCAAGTATTGAAGAAAGCGAGAAAAGTGCGATCGCCAAGTCAACCTGCAACCAATGTAGAACAAGCAGTTGGTCGGATTGTCGGTTCTCTTTGCGTTCTCACAGCCAAAGAAGGCGATCGTTCCAGTGCCATGTTAGCTTCTTGGGTGTCTCAAGCCAGCTTTAGTCCACCTGGTCTAACCATCGCCGTTGCTAAAGACCGCGCAGTAGAAACACTGACGCATACAGGAAACAAATTTGTCCTCAATATTCTGAAAGAGGGGAATCACTTGGGATTGATGAAGCACTTCCTCAAACCTTTTGGGCCAGGACAAGACCGATTTGCTGATGTCGCTGCCGAAGAAGCTGAAAGCGGTTCTCCCATACTCACAGATGCCCTAGCATATCTCGAATGTTCCGTACAAAACCGGATGGAGTCTGGCGATCACTGGCTGGTTTATGCGACTGTCGAGAGTGGCAAATTGTTAGATACTGATGGCGTTACTGCTGTGCATCATCGCAAGTCGGCAACTCATTATTAATTGGGAATGGGGCATTGGGCATTGGGCATGGCGTAAACTCCTCATCGCCCAAAAATTTTATCTGATCGTTCTCCTTTTGGTGAGTAAGAGGTTTATTTTTGTTTCAGCTAAAAAGTAGAAGTTTGGAGAGCGATCGCTATCATCTTGTTTTCAATCGCCTATTAAAATTGGCTAGGAAACTGCTGCAACTTCAAACAAATCCTGTGAAGCCACCTTACAATCAAGGTTCTATCACCCCTGGTATATCCTTAATGGCTTGTTGTACTTCTCGAGATTTTACAAATGCTATAAATGCTTTAACTTTTGGACTAGGCGGATTTTTGTAAACCAAGAATAGCTTGCGTTTGTAAGGGTACTTTTTCTCATCCCACTGATGCCCGTCAATTTGCTGAACCGTAACATTGTCCTGCTCTGCTAGATTTATTGAACTGCCATAACCAATCGCATCAGTTCGTAATTTTGGAATCAGTTCTTGAACTTCACCATTGTTACTTAAAGTTTCAAAGTTAGAATTCTTGCAAAAATTTTTCCCATTTAGCACATTATCTTTAACAGTTACAGTAGCACCACTATTTAACGGTTTCATCAGTACTCTAATGGGTTTTTCTGCTCCTCCCAAAGCAGACCAATTAGTGATCTCACATCCGAAAATTTGCCTGAGTTGATCTGAACTAAATCCATTTGTATACGTATTTTTATTTCCTGTTACAAATACCAGTCTATCGTGTGCTATAGGCTCCTCTACCAAGTTCTTATTTTTTTCTTCAGGAGTCAAAGGACGAGAAGAAGCTGCAATAATGTCTTCCTTGCTTTTTTCAACAGCATCAATTCCGTCACCAGCAGTTTCGCTAGCTAGTATTATACGAGAATACTTATACTTTTTTTCAAATTCCCCTTTGATAATTTTCTTAATTTTTGACATGGCAGAGGAACCAGGAAGCCTAATATTTACCCTATTCAAAGGATCATCTAATGATGGAGGTTGAGTTGGTTCAATAGTTGGTGTAGGAGGTGGCTGTAAGGTACTATTCGGTGAGGTTTTAGGATTTTGACTTTGACTATTTATAAAATCTTTTACAAATATTTGACTCCTGTTTTGAAAAGAAATAACTCCTATTAATAAAAGTGGTAATATAAACCACAGGTTTTTTATTTTATTGGCTAGCGGTTTCGCTGTTATTTGAGACAAATCTTTTAAGACTTCATCGGCTGACTGATAGCGTTCTCTAAAGTCAGTATGTACCATCTTTTCTAAAATTTGGGTTAGCTTTTTATTAACTTTTTTATCATTTGGCCAAACAATTTCATTTGTTTGTGGATTCTTCTTAATCTCATCTGGAGAAACTCCAGTTAAAGCTTCAATTGCTGTCATACCCAAAGCATATAAATCACAATTTGAGTACAACGTATGGCCTTTTTCTTGTTCAGGTGCCATATAGCCTTTAGTGCCTACTGGTTGTTTTGAGAAACCTTGTGTTTTATCGTTAAAACTTAAAGTAGATATTTCATTAAATCCTCCAAAATCAATTAAAAATATCTTGCCATCACTTTGCTTTATTAAATTGGAAGGTTTAATATTAAGGTGTTTGACATTCTGTTGATGAATATACTTTAATATCTTTAAAACCTGTTGTAATAAATCTATAACCTGTTCTTCATTCAAAAGGTTATTATTTGTAATTTTATTACTTAAATTATCGCCATTAATATATTCATAAACGATATAAAATTCTTGTTGCTTCTCATACGCTTCGATAATTTGTGCAACTTGACACTGACTATAATTCAATTTTTTTAACTTTTCAATTTCTGCATGAAAGCAATTTATTGCCTGCTCTATTACCAGTTGATTGCAATCTCTTGTCTTTAAATGTTTGAGAATATGTTTTGGTTTGGAAACATCTTCTAGTTCGTTTTGTAACTGTTCATCTGTGACAATATAAGTATAACGAAACTTGATTTTATCCATAACTTCTCCTTTGTTTAACTAGCCAATTCTGCGCTGAATTTTATATCTACTATGAAGAATACTAGAAGTCTGTAGAGGAATATTTCTGAGATGCTTAAAAACCTGTTGTGCAGATTTGTAACGATGTTCTACTGAATGATGCACCATTTTGTTTAAGATATCAGCTAAATCTTTGCTAATATTTTGCTGATTCCAAATGACTTCACCTGTATCCAAAACTGGGGGTGAGTATTCTTCAATTAAAGCTTCAATTGCAACTAATCCCAATGAATAAATATCACTAGCATAGCATGGGTTCCCTCTCCTGTGTTCTGGCGCCATATATATACTTGTACCAGGAGACTGACCTGGAAGTGTCAAGCTTTTTGTCAGAAATTTATTGAGTTGTTTAACAATTCCAAAATCAATCACAAATATTTTTTTATCATGCTCTCGCACGACTAAATTTGATGGTTTGATATCTCTATGTATGATTCTTTCTTCATGAATATATGTTAGAGTTGGTAAAATATCCTTTAACATGTTAATAACATCTTGTTCTCTCCAAGGATCACTATTGTCTAGTTTCTGCTTCAGATCAAAACCATCAATATATTCTTGAACTAAGTATAGTTCTTGTTCCTCTTCAAAATAATCAATAAGTGTAGGTATTTGAGGATGATTACCTAATTTTTCTAAAGTTTTTGCTTCTTTTTCAAAGCGTGTTTTGGCTGTTGACAAAGTTAAGGGGTTAGTGAAGTCTCTCTGGTTGAGTTGTTTAACTACACACTGATTTTGACTGGGATATTGTTGATTACAGTCCTCCGCTAAATAGGTTTTCCCTTGACCACCTTGTCCTAATTGTCGAGTAACTCTGTAGCGTCCTCTTATTACTTGTCCTCTTTCGAGACTCATAAAAACTCCCACACTATATTTAGCCATTTCCTTAATCTAAATCAGTACTAAATCGTGAGTATCTATAGATAATTATATTTTTTATAGAAAAAGAGGTAGCTTTATCGTTAGTTGCAAGGTAAGGTGGTATAACTTTAATTCTTACAGTTCTTGAAATGCTGTTAAGAGATTTTCTATGTTTTCTGCTGCATAACCAATCTCTAGCTGTGATTTACCTTGCACCATTTCTTTGATAGCATCTAGTGATTCTTGAAAATTACCTTCGAGATATAACCTATTCTGAATTAAAGTAAGAATATGGTTTTTATGAGCTTCTTTGAGATTTTTATCTAAAGATTTTTTCAATGCGTGGCTTTTAAGTAGGTTAAGTTTATGAGTTTTGCTAAATGTCTGAATCTCTTGACAAACTTCTTCGGTAAATTTATTTCTAACGTACTCCCATATTGCTGGTTGAAGGGTGTAAGTTGCTTTACCTTTTTCGATTAAATCTCTTTTGGCTAAAGAATTAAGAGCATTTAAAAAGTCTGACGGTGATACTAACAAAGAAGCATTTTGCAATTTTGTTAGTGAAACTGATTCAGAATTTTCAGCAATGGCTTCTAAATAAGGAATATCATCTTTGAAGCTGGAATCTTGTTCAATTGCCAGCCAGTACATAATATCTTTTTCTAAATATGTTAAACGCTCAAATTGTTTTTCTATTAAGTCACTTATATCCATAAATACTGCTGATAAGCTTTGCTCAATAAATGCTGAAACATCACCTCCGAATAACTCTTTAATCGTTGTAGAAATGATTTTTAAGGCTAATGGATTACCTCGATACACGTTAATTAGTATTTTCCATTTTTTCCCCCCAGTCAATTTTTTTGCTTCCAATATTGCTTTAGCATCATCGAATTTCAAACCCTCAAGTAGTAATGAACGAACGGATAGGGTTTCTTCTTCAAGTAAAGCGATTTCTCTAGGTTTTTCTCGGCCGGTTATTACTAAACAACTTTTTTGACGTTCTTTTCCCAACTGTTTTAGAAGTTGACCATATTCCTTATATTTTTCTTCATACTGCCCAGCAAAATCACCTTTTTTTAAAATGGTATCCCAATTATCTAGTACGAGAAGACAACGAGAATCTTGAAATAAAATTAAATCTTCCTTAAACTTGCCGATCGCTGGAGCATCCCAAAGCGATCGCCAGATAACATAATCAAACTTACCTTCAATCTCATGGACTAACTTCGCTGCTAAAAGGCTTTTACCAATTCCCGCCATTCCCCAAATAGCTACTACTTGCGATTTATTCTCAATAATCCATTGCTTGAGCTTATTCAGTTCTTCTTGTCTACCATAAAAAACGGAAACATCTGGTCTTTCAGCCCCATCTTGGGGCATATAGGGTATGGTGTTTGCCTGAGTGAAATCTGTGTCTGCTGTTATAAAGTTATTTGTGAGCGCAGAAAAGCTATCGCTGACCCACTCTGGTTTGTATCGAGCTACTAAAGCAATCAAATCCCCTCGTCTATTCCTTTTTATACCATTTACTTCACGCTGAATTTCAAAGCGATCGCAGAGATTTTGGATATGTTTACGAACCGTAGCTATTGAAGCATCGATTTGTTCTGAGATTTGTTTATCTGTATAACTCTGTAGTACCAGCATTAACACCTCCCTTGGTTTGGGGGTTAGTTCCTGAACTTTCTTTGTGAATTCATTTTCGTCCATTTATTTTTTACTTGCCATGTGTTCTTTTTATTCATTAGTTATAGTACACATTTTACACAAAAACCACATTACTTATGAAAAATAAATTGTTGTAGATTATACAACCTACCTTCAGATGTATTATTTACAGGGTTTTCATCATGATTTTAGTGGCTTAGACTTGGCAAGTTCAGCTATAGCAAACCTCAGCCACTTACAAAATAGAGTAAAAATATTTTCTAGATATCTTTACATAACATAAACAAAATAAGCCATAATGTACACATCGTGAATTCACAAAATGAATTTAGGTAACGGGAATCAACACCATGACATCAAACAAGATAAGAAAACAGGCGTCAAATAACACTGATATTGAGGTTTCAACAACTGATCCAACGTCAAGCTATGAAGCAACAAGCAAGCTCAATGTCATGAAAGAACGTTTAAGGCAGGCACAGTTGAGCTTTAACGTCGCTTTGGTGATGAGTGCAATGTGTGGTATCTTCACCTTATTTGGTATCGGATTGTCAGTTTCAGGAAATTTTTCAGATGGGTCTATCGCAGCTATAGAGGGACTTTTATCAAGTGTTCCTTGGTTGCGACTAGCAAAAGATGCAAATGACCGATTGGATAGGCTGAACGCTGAGGAAAAATAACCTTAACTTGAAGTTCCTCTTTGATAAAAAACTCTAGTCTATGCAATAAAGGGCTTTTGACTCACTGCTTACTATGTAGAATCGAGCAAATCGAAAGCCCTTTGTTGGATTTTTATATAACAGGAGGCAGCGATGCAGGAGGCAGGAGGCAGGAGATAAAAGTATTACTATTCCTAGCTTTCATGCTTTCAAAATGTCCTAACCTGTGTGTGTGACTATGGCTATAGGTTGATTAATTATTTGCTAAAGCTGTAAATTTGTTGCGTCTCCAAGCGATCGCTAATCGATGAAGGCAGTGTACCATCCGCGAATGTCTGCCGATCTAGTTGGACTTGTAAATTACTCAAAGGATCGCAACCAGAAGAAATCAGAAATTCTAATTTCTGGATGTAAGGCACAGTTGCGAGATTGTCTAGAATTTGGAAGATTGCCTGTATGTAAGGATGACCACTCTGCTGATACCAATCACAGCTAGCAACTTTTGCTTGATCGAAACCCAAGTGTACAGTTAAAGATGGCTCGTCAAATAAAGCGATCGCCAAGGGACGTGCCTCTTCCTGTAACAATAGATCGTTACTTCTGGCTAAGTGTCGCAGTTTCTCTAAGCGTTCATAACGTTCTGTCACAGCTTCCGGGTCATCTTGCCAGTGGATTGCTACTGTCACCAGATAAGTCTGTAACAGCATGTGACCCAGCTTTTTCGCCTTTGTCGCCAGATAATAGGAATTGTAGTCGTTTGCCTCAATTAACAATGGCACGCGATCGACTACTTCCAGCCCATAACCCTTGACACCTGCAATTTTGCGGGGATTATTGGTGATCAGACGAATCTTTTTGATGCCCAAATCCATGAGCATTTGTGCCCCCATACCGTAGTCTCGCAAGTCAGCAGGAAATCCCAAACGCTCATTTGCTTCTACTGTATCTAGTCCCATATCCTGCAACGAGTAGGCTTTGAGTTTGTTAATCAAGCCAATTCCCCGCCCTTCTTGACGCAGGTATACAACTACACCTTGACCAGCAGACTCAATCATTTTCAGTGCAGCTACAAGCTGCATCCGACAGTCGCAGCGTAAAGAACCCAAAGCGTCACCAGTTAAGCATTCTGAGTGCATCCGTACCATCACTGGCTCATCTTTGAAATTAGCTGGATCGCCCTTGACAATTGCAACGTGTTCTGTATTATCCAGAGTATGGCGATAGGCGTAAATTTCAAACTGACCGAATTGACTAGGCAGCTTGGTAATAACCTCACGATACACTAAGCGATCGTGCTGTAGGCGATAACTGATTAAATCCGCAATGCTAATAATTTTTAAATTGTGACGTTTAGCGTATTCAACTAACTGCTGCAACCGCGCCATTGAACCATCGGAGTTTTGAATTTCACAAATTACCCCCGCCGGGTATAGCCCTGCTAATCTCGCTAAGTCCACAGCCGCTTCCGTATGTCCTGCGCGTTTGAGTACGCCTCCAACCTTAGCCCGAATGGGAAAAATATGACCAGGGCGGCGTAAATCGGTAGGTTTTGTGGCTGGGTTGAGAGTAACCTGGATAGTGCGGGCGCGGTCTTCTGCTGAAATGCCTGTGGAGACACCTAATTCGGGCCCGGCATCAATACTGACCGTGAAAGCAGTTTGGTTAGTATCTGTAATGTTGCTTACCATCAAGGGTAAGTCTAGCTCGTCTAAGCGATCGCCTGTCATTGCCAAACAAATTAGTCCTCTTGCTTCCACCGCCATAAAATTAATCATGTCGGGTGTGGCAAATTGGGCAGCACAAATTAAGTCGCCTTCATTTTCTCTATTTTCATCATCTACCACTACAATGACGCGACCAGCTTTTAGGTCTGCTAAAGCGGCATCAATCGAATCAAATTTAAAAGCTTGGGTAGGATTAGGCTGTGACACAGAAGATTTCCAGCTATAAACGTAAATTTTTTTAACAATTTCTTCTTTTAGATTGTAGCTCCTTTATAAGGCAGAGAAGTAGACTAGCAATGATTTGATAACGGGGCAAAAATTTTTGCCATTAAAAGTGGGGATAAAGTGCAGCGCTCGCAAAGGATCAAGAGGATAAGGAAGCATAATAATCATTTGTTTGCTCCCCCATCTTCTCGGAACAAAGTAGAGGGGTTTAAGACCTTTTGTGTGCTGTGCGTCTGGTCGCTGATATTGTTGATAGCTGAGAACAAATTAACCATTCATGGGATAAGGATTTCAGATCATGGGCAAATTTAGACGCGTACCCGTTGGGATTGTTGGCGCGTCGGGCTATGGTGGAGTGCAGTTAGTACGACTACTGATGGATCACCCAGAAGTTGAAATGGTTTATTTAGGAGGTGAGACTAGTATCGGGAAATCCTTTGGGGATCTTTACCCGCATCTGGCTCATGCAACTAACCTGCTAATAGAGGCGGTAGAACCAGAAATAATTGCTCACCGCTGTGAAGTAGTTTTCCTGTCTTTACCAAATGGTCTGGCTTGCCAAATCGCACCCAAACTTTTGGAAAAAGGATGTAAAGTACTAGATTTGAGTGCAGACTATCGGTTTAGTGATTTGACAACTTATACCAATTGGTATGGTACAGAGAGAAGCGATCGCACAATTGCAGCGACAGCAGTTTATGGATTACCAGAACTTTATCGCGATCGCATTGCCGAAGCTCAACTTATTGGCTGTCCCGGTTCCTATGCCACTGCTAGTCTTCTTGCACTTTCGCCACTTTTAAAGCAAGGCTTAATCAGACCGGAAACAGCTATTATCGATGCCAAGTCTGGCACATCTAGTAGCGGACGGCAGGCTCAAACCAACTTATTACTAGCTGAAGCCGACAACTCCATAACAGCTTTTAATGTTGGTCGTCACCGTCATACCCCAGAAATTGAGCAAATTTGCAGTGACTTAGCTGGTCACGAACTCATGATCCAATTTACACCGCACCTTGTCCCAATGGTACGCGGTATTTTGGCAACAGTATATGCCACAATGAGCGACCCAGGTCTAGTACGAGATGATTTAATCACAATTTTCTCAGCCTTCTACCGCAACTCTCCTTGGGTAAAAGTCTGCGGTAGCGGCGTTTACCCCCAAACCAAGTGGGCGAGCGGCAGCAATCTTTGTTACATCGGTGTAGAAGTTGACCCACGCACGGGTCGCGTAATTGTCATGTCAGCAATTGACAATCTAATTAAAGGACAGGCGGGCCAAGCTATTCAGTGTCTAAACCTGATGATGGGTTGGGATGAAACCTTGGGGTTGCCCAAGTTGGGGTTTTATCCTTGATTGGGGATTGGGTATTGGGAAGAATTCTTGCCCCAGTCCCCAGTCCCCAGTCCCCAGTCCCTAGTCCCCAGTCCCCAGTCCCCAGTCCCTAGTCCCTACTTCGGCCCTAACCCCACAGCACCAGCATAAACGGCGCGATCGCCTAGTTCATCTTCAATTCGTAGCAAGCGATTATATTTTGCTACGCGTTCGCTGCGACACAGAGAACCTGTTTTGATTTGACCGGCACGGGTTGCTACAGCTAAATCAGCGATCGTTGTGTCTTCTGTTTCACCAGAACGATGGCTAATTACTGAACGGATGCTGTTGCGAGTTGCCAAATCAATTGTTTCCAAGGTTTCGGTAAGCGAACCAATTTGATTGAGTTTAATCAAGATGGCATTAGCGGCTTTTTCCTGGATGCCTCTTTGCAAGCGAGTAGCGTTAGTCACAAACAAGTCATCCCCTACCAATTGCACGCGCGAACCTAACTTCTGGGTGAGCAATTGCCAACTTTGCCAATCTTCTTCGTGTAAGCCATCTTCAATTGACACAATTGGATATTGGTCAACCAGTTGTCCTAAATAGTCAATAAACTCTGTCGGGGCGTGAGGTTTACCATCGTAAACATACTGACCATTCTTGTAAAACTCGCTAGCCGCTACATCTAACGCCAAAGCTACTTGCTCCCCTGGTTTGTAACCAGCTTTCTGAATGGCAGCAACCAGCAATTCCAAAGCCACCTGATTAGATTCTAGGTTAGGAGCAAAGCCACCTTCATCACCCACACCAGTAAGCAAACCCTTTTCATCTAACACCTGGCTGAGAGTAGCAAACACCTCTGCACCCCAACGCAACGCTTCCCGGAAAGAAGTTGCACCAATTGGGACAATCATAAACTCTTGAAAATCCACGTTATTTGA
The DNA here is from genome assembly GCF_034530775.1 of Nostoc sp. DedSLP04. Lineage (NCBI taxonomy): Bacteria > Bacillati > Cyanobacteriota > Cyanophyceae > Nostocales > Nostocaceae > Nostoc > Nostoc sp. DedSLP04. The sequence continues at coordinate 231,959 of NZ_JAVRCL010000002.1, forward strand.
GGCGTGTGCGCCACCGTTAATCACGTTCATCAACGGTACAGGGAGCAAATTCGCTAAAGGGCCACCCAAATAGCGATATAGAGGAATTTCTAGAGACTCAGCACCAGCTTTAGCAGCTGCTAAGGAAACCCCCAAAATTGCATTAGCCCCCAAATTTTTTTTGTTAGCAGAACCATCGATCGCAATCATTGTGCGGTCTAGCAGTTCTTGATTGAGGACATCCAAGCCTAACAATTGTGGTGCAAGTGCTTCTTTGACGTTTTGTACTGCCTTGAGTACGCCTTTACCCCCGTAACGGCCTTTATCGCCATCACGCAGTTCGTGGGCTTCAAAAGTGCCAGTAGAAGCACCACTGGGAACTTGCGCCAATCCGACAACACCGTTAGCTAAATGCACTTCGGCTTCAATTGTCGGTCTACCGCGTGAATCAAGAATTTCACGGGCTGCGATCGCCTCAATTGCAGTATCTAGAAATTTACTCATCTGTACTTTATCCTTTATTCGAGTGTGTTATGCATCCAGTCCAGTTGCCTAACCCAATCGCTAGCATAGGTGGTTAAGAGACTTTCTCGGCTGAGATTAAAGAAGATTTCCATTATCAGGGATAGGGAGCAATGCCCAGAATGGGTAATTGTTTATCCTGTCCTTTCGGCTTTTAATTCTTTCTGTGACAGCATTTTTACCTTAAGACTTTGAGCTAGGTAAAATGTTTGCAGAGAATAACACTAAATCAATTACAGAGAAAAGGTCAATATGCGATTACTACACACAATGCTGCGGGTGGGCAACCTTGAAGAATCTTTAAAGTTCTACTGTGAAATTCTCAAAATGAAACTGCTGCGCCGAAAAGATTATCCAGGCGGAGAATTTACCCTGGCTTTTGTTGGCTATGGCGACGAAAGCGACAACTCGGTAATCGAACTAACCTACAACTGGGGTGTAGAAAAGTACGAATTAGGTAATGCTTACGGTCACATTGCCCTTGGCGTTGATGATATTTACGCTACGTGTGAAGAAATTCGCACTCAGGGCGGTAAAGTCGTGCGCGAGCCAGGGGCAATGAAACATGGTTCGACGGTAATTGCTTTTGTGGAAGATCCTGATGGGTATAAAATTGAACTGATTCAACTGGGAACTCAAGGTTCGGCAGTCAAACAAGAATCACTTGAGCAACTTGTGAGTCAATAATTCGATCGGGGATTTCCAAAAAATTAATTATCCAGTAGGGTGGAATGTCATTTATCTAAGCTGGATTCAGATCCCCGACTTCTTTAAGGAGTCGGGAATCTGGGCAGCAATTTGTGCTTAAGAGCGATCGGAAAATCTACACAGATGTCTTAAAAAGTGGAGCTAGAAAAAGATTGATTCTTCTGGCACACTGTCATCTGGTGTCAGTAAACACAGAAGACGCGCTAGAGTTTTCCCTTTTTGGGCGGGTTAGGGGATCTCCTCTACGTAAATCCTATTAGTATTTCCCCAATACTGTCCTTGATGAGCAATATTAATAGCGAAGTCAAATAGCCAGTCGTAGACATCGCTCCAATAACACCATTGGGGAAAGTCTGCTCATAACAGTGTTTTCGTTTTAAATTAGGAAATAGGCAATGGATTAAACTATCATCAATTGCCAATCCAAAATTGCCACCGGAGATACACGCGGATATCCGCCCAGAATGTTTGGATAATTATCTGGGTATTAAGGAGTAGGGTTACAACCACTCTCAACTCCCTACTCCCTTTAATAATCCCCAATCCTTAAACTAAAAATTCAAATTCTAAAATTCTAAAGATGCAACCTACAGATCCAAATAAATTTACTGATAAAGCCTGGGAAGCAATTGTTAAATCTCAGGATATAGTCCGTGCTTATCAACAACAGCAACTAGATGTTGAACATTTAATTATTGCCCTGTTAGAAGAACCCACTAGTCTAGCAATACGTATCCTAGCTCGATCTGAGGTCGATCCAATCCGCTTGCAGCAGCAGCTAGAAGCTTTTACCCAACGCCAGCCCAAAGTTGGTAAAAGCGATCAGCTTTACCTTAGCCGCAATTTAGATATTTTACTAGACCGAGCCGAGGAAGCTAGAGCCAGGATGAAAGATTCCTACATTTCCGTGGAACACATACTTTTGGCCTTTGCTGAAGACGATCGCATTGGACGAAAGATGCTCAAAGGCTTTAATGCGGATGCACCTAAACTTGAAGCTACAATCAAAACTATTCGCGGTAGCCAAAAGGTAACAGATCAAACCCCAGAATCCCGCTATGAAGCCTTACAAAAATTTGGCAGAGATTTGACAGAACAGGCAAAAGCGGGAAAACTCGACCCAGTAATTGGGCGGGATGACGAAATTCGACGGGTAATTCAAGTATTGTCTCGTCGTAGCAAAAACAACCCTGTATTAATTGGTGAACCTGGGGTAGGTAAAACTGCGATCGCCGAAGCATTAGCACAACGGATGGTAAACGGTGATGTTCCTGAATCTCTGAAAAACCGCCAACTCATCTCTTTAGACATCGGTAGTTTAATTGCTGGGGCAAAATTGCGAGGAGAATTTGAAGAACGCCTGAAAGCTGTCCTCAAAGAAGTTACAGAATCTAACGGTCAAATTGTCTTGTTTATTGACGAACTACATACCGTAGTCGGTACAGGTTCCAGCCAACAAGGAGCAATGGATGCGGGAAATCTGCTCAAACCAATGCTGGCGCGCGGAGAACTGCGTTGTATTGGTGCAACTACCCTTGACGAGTTCCGCAAACACATTGAGAAAGACGCTGCCCTAGAACGCCGCTTTCAGCAAGTATTTGTCGATCAGCCAAGTGTGGAAAATACTATTTCGATTCTGCGGGGGTTGAAAGAACGCTATGAAGTGCATCACAACGTCAAAATTTCTGATTCGGCTTTGGTAGCAGCAGCAACCTTGTCAGCACGTTATATTAGCGATCGCTTCTTACCAGATAAAGCTATTGATTTGGTCGATGAAGCAGCAGCACAGTTGAAAATGGAGATTACCTCCAAACCAGCCGAATTGGAAACCATTGATCGCCGCCTCATGCAATTAGAAATGGAAAAGCTATCATTAGCTGGTGAAGAAAAGGGTACTCTCCAAACAAAAGAACGTTTGCAGCGAATTGAGCAAGAAATCGCCAATTTGACGGAAAAACAGCAAACATTTAATGAGCAATGGCAAGGTGAAAAGCAGATATTGGAGGCGATAAGCGCCTTAAAGAAAGAAGAAGATGCGCTGCGAGTGCAAATTGAACAGGCGGAACGCGCCTACGATCTAAATAAAGCTGCTCAATTAAAGTATGGCAAATTGGAGGGAGTGCAGCACGAGCGTGAAGCTAAAGAAGCGAGCCTTTTAGAAATTCAAAACCAAGGTTCCACGTTGCTGCGAGAACAAGTCACCGAAGCCGACATTGCCGAAATCGTCGCCAAGTGGACAGGAATCCCCGTCAATCGCTTGTTGGAATCGGAACGACAAAAATTACTGCAATTAGAAAGTCATTTGCATCAACGAGTCATTGGGCAAGAAGAGGCTGTAGAAGCAGTAGCAGCCGCAATTCGCCGCGCCCGTGCGGGGATGAAAGATCCCTCTCGTCCCATTGGTTCATTTTTGTTCATGGGCCCTACAGGTGTGGGTAAAACCGAACTTGCCCGTGCTTTAGCTCAGTTTCTCTTTGATTCTGATGATGCATTGGTGCGCTTGGATATGTCTGAGTATATGGAAAAACACTCAGTTTCTCGCTTAGTGGGTGCGCCTCCAGGATACATAGGATATGAAGAAGGCGGCCAACTTTCCGAGGCGATTCGCCGCCGTCCTTATTCAGTGGTGCTGTTGGATGAAGTGGAAAAGGCGCACCCCGATGTGTTCAACATTTTATTGCAGGTGTTGGATGATGGGAGAGTTACTGACTCTCAAGGAAGGGCGGTAGATTTTCGTAACACCGTCATTGTGATGACCAGTAACATTGGTAGCGAACATATTTTGGATATATCTGGTGATGATTCCAAGTATGAAACGATGCAAAAGCGGGTAATGGATGCTTTGCGATCGCATTTCCGCCCAGAATTTCTCACCCGCCTTGATGATATTATTCTCTTCCATGCCCTCAGTCGCACTGAAATGCGGCAGATCATCCGCATTCAACTCAAACGGGTAGAAAATCTCCTGCGCGAGCAAAAAATCTTCTTTGAGATATCCCAATCAGCTTGCGATCACCTTGTCGAATCAGGCTATGACCCAGTTTACGGTGCGCGTCCACTCAAACGGGCAATTCAGCGAGAAGTAGAAAACCCCCTCGCCACCAAGTTATTGGAGAATACTTTTATCTCTGGAGACACGATTATCATTGACAAAAATGAAAATGGTCTGTCTTTTAGCAAAAAAGTGCTAGTGAAGGTGTCAGTACCACAAATTGCTACATAGCACCTAGCGTCTCCCCTTCACTCAACGGGACGTAGCCAAAGGGCTGTAGGGAGAAGACCAAACTGGCTTGGATAAACGGCGTTGCAGAGAAAGCGGGATGATTTTGCTAGTTTTGTGGGATGGGCCGAAAAGCCCGTCCCTTGTGTTTCAGGGCGCTCGTGTCGCCCACCCTACAAGAATCATCCCTTGATTCAGCAACGCCGGATACACAAACAAAATCTAAGAATAATTGAGGGTTTGAAACCCACGGATGTGAGTAAACCTCGTATAGTTGCGGTTTCTAACCATCCTTTTAACATTAATGTAACTGCGTGTTGCATCTATGATGCCTAGTAGCTTCTGCCACAGGGTACTAATTTTGCGTACCTTGTGGCAGAAGCTTGCTTGTCTTTAAAGGTGGTAGTGGGATTTATGCCAAGGTGTACTAATGAGTAATTAGTAATTAATCAAAGGAATGCGAACAACAAGATTCCCGACTTTTTAATTAAAGAAGTCGGGAATATAAGCCGCACATCTGATTATTTTGCACCTAACTGATATCTTTCCTTTAACAGATGGGTATTATAAGCCTACTCTGCTGACAACATCTTCATAAATTTGTCTTCAAATAAAACACATTTACGCAAATATACTGTGAACTAATGCTCTTATTATTTATCAGACTTGAACTAAATAATTCTGAAAAAATCAGTATTTACCGGATCAAATGAAAACTTCATAAATGATATAACTTTAATAAATTATCTTTTTCATAGCTACTTTAGTTTGGAAGTTAGTAAAGCAAAATCTAGTCGTTAGATAAATATCGTCTCATGTAATGCCTGTAAAAATACTTGATAGGCATGAGTTAAAACTTTGAAAAAATAGAAAATTCGTTATAATCCACTTGACCAGGAAGCAGATATGTCTAGAAAACGTCAGCTATTCAAGGTAATTCAAAAAACCTTCATAAAAATTAGCAAGCAGCTTTTATCTGCAATTAATAAGCAACTTATTTGGCTTTTGCGAACTATCTTTGGTACTCAAAGAAGACGCGGGTCAGTTAATTCTGGCTTTGTATTGCCAACAGTGGCAATGGTAGTTTTGGTAGTCGTACTGTTAACAACTGCAATTTTATTTCGGTCTTTTGAGCGTTCTAAAAATGCTAGTAATGTCCGCGTAAATGAAGCGACAATGCAAGCCGCCACCCCTGCTTTAGACAGGGCTAAAGCCAAAATAAGTGCACTGTTCGCTGACCCGACTCTACCACGTTCTGTCCCATCAAATCTAACCCTTTACAATACCTTAGTTAATAAACTTTCTGTCTATACATTTGGTGATGAAACTCCTATAACCCTGGCTTATAACCTTAATAAAAGTACTTCAACTCCTATGATTGAAGCAGCTAGTAGTATGGCTTTAGAAAATCAAGAAAGCATACAAACAGCCTGGAAATTTCCTGCCGATACAGATAATAACGGTAAATTTGATAGCTTTATTCTCTATGGTATCTACTTCCGTACTCCCCCCCAAACTGGTACACTCCGAAATAGAAGCCCACTAGATGCTAGAACCCCTCCGATGCTACCAGCTAAGGCAGGTGGAGCTTGTGACGTAGCTGGTGATACTAGCGCCAGCTTAGTAGGTAGTTCGGGTTGGTATAAGCTACCAACTGGCGAATTGAAAAAAAGCTTTTTCGTATATGCAGTCACAGTTCCCATTAGTGATATTGCTCAAGCTACTTCTCTTGATACAACCAAATATGAGAAGTATCGAGGTAATAAGGGCTTCTCGGCATTAGAAATGCAACAAGATCGTAGTCAAGTTTCTATTACTAATAATGCTGTTGTTTATGAAGATGACTTAGATATTACACCAGGGCCGAGATTCCGTCTGAATGGACGCATCTTTACCAACAGTAACTTATTTACTGGTGTAAGCAGTCAAAATATAACCCTATTTCAGGTCAGTAGTAGGTATTCATGTTACTACGAACGAGAAAATAGCAAGATAGTTGTTGGCGGTAATATTGCAACTGGTAGTCCAATCAGTACAAGTGATACAGGTGGAACAAACGTAGATTTATTTGTAGAAAATGGTGCGCCTACTACAAATAAAACTTTAGCATCTACTAATAAAACCACTTCAAATAACTCGAATGACATTGCGTATAACACTCAGGCTTATGCTCAACGCATAGACTTATTAGTGAAGGCACAACTTAACAATGCTGCTACTACTGATCCTCAAGAAATCAGAACTAATATAACCAACCGGACTCTAAACGATCCAAGCTTAGATTCCACTAAAGTACGTAAGGAAGAATTAGAAACCTGGTTCCGTAAACGTACTAGACGTGTACCATTTAGAGAAGTTCCTTATGGTAATTCTGCTATTATAAAAACTGGCACTACTGAGTACGACTACATAACAGATGCAACAACCTTTATGCAAGGTTCTGTTAATACGCTACGTCCAATGGATGCCTGGATTTATCCAACAGATACTAATACAACACTAACACTAAATACAGCGCAACTACCTACTAGAGATCCAGACGTTGTAGATAATACTCCTGTAATAGAAACAGAATTAGGCGATCGCATCGTAGTAGGCAACAACTTACCTGAACTTATCTGGGACAACACAAAAGGAGACTTTGTAGGAGAGAACGATCCCCAAACCATCAGTCCTGCTGTGAGGTGGACAAGTAGCACTACCAAAGATCGAACTCGTACCACTCGCCTCAGACAGTTATCAGATTTAGGGGTAACTGGACGTGATGGTTTTTGGGAAATTTCAGCCGCTTCACCGCGATCTAATCCCCTTGATGTGGTCGGTGGACTAAGGGTGATTACAGGCGCAGGAGTATATACACCTACAGGTTCTGGACTAAGAACACTCGTCCAACCTACTCTTCCAACACGAGGAGGAAAGCCCGATCTGGTTGACGATCCAAGCACGTCGGGAGTCAACGAAAGTTATGGCACTGTAGTCTGGCCAGATACTATGCCTATGGTTGTATCCGATCCGACCGATCCTCTGAATGCAAGTAAACAAAAACGTGGTGATTTAGTAATGCGTGCCACGGTGGTGTATCACTACAATTTTAATTCTTATAGTCCTCAGGCGAGTACACCAGACGATTATCAAACACCCATGGCCTGTGTAAGTAGCTACTACAACCCTACCAATCAGACAACAGCAACTACAAACACCTATAATCCCCTTGATTCGACAACAGTAGCAGCATCTAACAATGGGATTGTTTATGCTGCTCCCGCTACTGCATCTGATGGTATAACTAGAGGACAAACAGTAGATGCCAATGGTTTTTTTACACTTGGGGCTAATGCTGATGATGTAACTAACACTGGTGTAACTTTGCTAAATCGCTTGAAGTATCAAGCTAACTTGGTATTTCCCAATGGTCGCCTTGTGAATCCTCTACTACGGCAAGCACTGGCCAAAGCAACAACCAGTAAACTCACTCTCTCTGAGCAATCAGCAATTGACTCTACTATCTGTGCAATACAGATTGCTGATGGCACTCTGTCTCGGAGTACTACCTACATTCCTGATGGCGCAATCAAAGAAACTGCATTTCTTGATGCCCGACAAATTAAAGCTATAGATAAAGGTGGTACATTAACTGGAAACTACAATTTAGAAGTTGAACAGCGTCAGCCTCTAGAAATTCGTGCCACTAGCATAAATTTAGGTCAGCTTCGCACACAAGCAATTGGCGCTGCATCGGATAACGAATATCTATTGCCCAATAGCGGCATTATCTATGCCTCTCGTGATGATGCTCAAAAAGATCGCAGTAACCCAACTAGTGAAAATATTAGCGCTAGTGACTACAATCTCGATCCAGAACGGCGACCTAACGCCATTATGTTGATTAATGGCACTAACTTGAGTCGCCAGACTAATTACAGAGCAGAAGAAAAAGGCTTAATTTTAGCAACTGAGCTACCAGTGTATGTTAAAGGCGATTTTAATCTGCACACTAAACAAGAATTCAAAACCCCGGATCTTTTACCTGCTCCCAGCGCTGCTACCTACGATACTAAATTTTACACTCGTGCTGCGGCAAATCGCGATCCTGACTTTGCTTGTCGGCCTAGTGACCCTAGACTACCAAATTGCACAACAGGCGAAACTTGGCGACCAGCATCAGTAATTGCCGATGCTGTTACCTTGCTCTCTGGTAACTTCCGTGAAGGTTTCCGCAATGAAGGTGATTACGACTTGCGAAATAACCAAGGGAGCGATCCTAACGTCGTACTCAGTCGGCTGAAGGTAGGTTTCTGGAATAACAACTTTGTCACTTCATCTAATTTCTTGACTAACTCTGGTAGTGATACTTACTATACAGGTACTCCCACTTCTACCGACTCAGTAAACAATAACAGTTCTTACGTGAACAACTTTGTCACGCCCATTCAGCGTCGAGGAAGTTTCCCTGAGTATGTAATGGAGATGTGCTTCAAAATACCAGTTTCAGAGTGTCAACCGGGTGACTGGTATGTGGGTTTAGATAGTGATACTGATACAGGTAATGCTTTAGACCTAAACACAGAAATCCTAAAAAGGTCTAGTGAAGTAGTTGGTGTAACCGATCTTACCAGACTCTTAGCTGGTACAACTGCGCGATCGCCAAGGACTGGTTTTGAAGGTTTTGCTCGTAGGATTGCGTTCAAACGGAAATATAATGTAGCAACGACTAATGCTGATTTTGCGAAGCTTGTTGATATTAGTAATAATGCAATAAATTATACTAGCGCCACTCCCATTCCACTAGGTATTAAATTAGGTGTAGTAAGAGAATTGCCGCTAATTATCATAGGTGGTTTGATAGACGCGCTTAGTTTACCTGACATAGCAACTAATGCTCTATGGTTTGCAACCACAACAAGTACTTCTACTAGCCCACCACCATCAACTATAAGCGAGATCAAATACAACAATACTAATCGTGTATTCTACAGATACCCCAAACTACCGGCTTCTGGTTCGCTTAGAGATTTTCCTGGAGCCACAGACGCGTCACTATTCAGCACTACACCCAGCAGAGATGCGTCATACCAGCCGCTATTTGAACCTGTATTGCAATTACAACTAACAACCGCAACACCATCTACTCCAAATTACGCCACTTTAGCAGGATCATCTAGTGTAGTTAAAAACACTAGATGGTTGTCTCAGGCAAGTCAAACAAATTTTAATCTAGTAGTTGCTGCTGGTGATACTCCGGCTCGTGTGGGTGCAAGTACCTACGAAATCAATGGAGGTTTGCATAACTTTGTGCGCTTCTTAGAAAACTGGGATGGGATTGATGCCAATATCAACGGTTCATTTATCCAATTTAAACGCAGTATCTATGCTACTGCACCATTCCAAGTTCTTGTCAGACCAGGGCCAACAACTCCTCCTGCAACCACTTCTGACCCTAATGATACTAGCGCTGCTAACCTTTTGAATAATAACAGTATCTTTTACAGACTTCTGAATTCTGCAAGACCTGGTTACACATCAGATAGTACTTACATTACTAATCCTAGTGGTGAAGCGCCTTATTATATGGCTCCTAACCGTAACTGGGGTTTTGATGTGGCGTTATTGGCGCAAAACCCCGACTTGTTTGCCCAGCGCTTTGTAACTCCAGCAGCAGATCCTCCGAATGAATACTTCAGAGAAGTAGGCCGCGATGACCTTTGGGTGAAAACTCTGTTATGTGGTGTACAAGATGAAAATGCGAATGCAGGGAATGGGTTTGAGGATGCGCCCAGCGCCTACTTTGGCACCATTGTCTCTACCCCTGTTACTACCCCTCCGGCCCCTGACCGCAAGTTCAAATTTGCGCTACCTGCAACTGAACGTCCTACTAACTGCCAACTCCAACCATCCTAAAGTGTTTGAATGAGAGTTTTTACATCACTTTTCGGGTGAATAGACCACGTTAACAGACCTAACCCCCTAGCCCCCTTCTCTATTAGGTAAGGGGGAAAATTCAAAGCCTCTCCCCTTGTAGGAGAGAGGTTTGGAGAGAGGTTACGAATATATTACACCCGATCGCAAATTACTTTAAAACATAGCCTTATTAAGAAATCGAGTATGAACCCACGCCAACTACAAGAATTATCTGCTCAGTCTAACGATTCTGGTTTTACGATCATTGAGTCGCTTGTGGCAATCCTCGTAGTTGCCATTTTGCTAGTAGCGATCGCACCTGTCTTAGTAATGTCAACAGCAACTCGTGTACAAGCTAAACGGGTGGAATTGGCAACAGGAGCGGCTAAAGCCTTCGTTGATGCTATAAAGTCTAAAACAATCTCAGATCCGACAATCACCGTTACACTAACTGCTAGCACAACTAGAAATGTATCCAGTTCAAGCAGTGACTATTTATTGAGTAGTACGTTAGCTCCTACTGCTAGCACTGGTTTGTATTGCTTTAACAAAAATGGCAGCCTTGCTAATCCCGACTGTACTAGCGATCTGTTTTACATTCAAGCTATTCGCGTTGCTGTTACAGATAGTGATGCTGATAAAGGTCAAGGCTATCGTTTGGGAGTTCGGGTATATCGTTCAGATGCCTTCATCGGTACTGGTAGCTTGAAAAAAGGTAGTGATAGCAATGGAAAAACAGCAGCAACATTCACTGGGGGATTAGGCGATCGCAAAGCACCACTAGTAGAAATGACAACTGAAATTGTCAGGGGTCAAAGCTCGTATAGCGCTTTGTGCGATCGCCTTGGTGGTTGTCAACCATAATTAACCCGTTAAACATAAATAATTTCATAACTCAGTATCGGTCATAAAGGAGAACCTGTAGCAAAATGAATATATTGAGGTGGCTGTTAAGTACTCAGCTAAAACCCTCTCACAAGCGAAATAAAAATAGTGGGTTTACCCTGATTGAATTATTGGTGGCTATGCTCATTGCATTTTTAGTAATTACGCCGTTACTAAGTTTTATGATCAGTATTTTAAACACTGATGGTCAGGAACAAGCCAAAGCGAACTCTGAGCAAGAAATTAAAGCTGCACTAGATTATATTACTCGCGATCTCCAACAAGCAATATATATTTATGATGCTACTGGAATTGCTTGTCTAAGCGGTACTGTTGATACTAGTACCGCTAATACTTGCCCAAATGCAAGTACAACTGGGAATCAACTACCTAACGGAACAGATAAAGTTCCTGTGCTTGTTTTTTGGAAACGAGCATTAATTAATCAAGCAATCACAATTACAGGCACTCAAAAAGATGATACTTTTGTTTACTCATTAGTTGCCTACTATTTAATTAAAGACACTAGCACTACTTGGTCTAACGCTGCACGCATCGCCAGATGGGAAATTAAAGATGGCGTTCCAAATACTGCTGCTACAGTAACTTGCTCTGGATTTACTGCAACCGACAAATATCTACCATGTCCAGATAAAGGTTTTAAACCATTTGACTTGTCACAAAAGGGCATAACGTTACAAGCAAAAATGAATAGTTGGGCAGGAGGTGGGACTTACGATCAAGTTCCCGTGGTTTTGGTTGATTTTATAGATCAAACAACAACAGCACAGGAAACCCCAACAGCTACAGCAACAGTGACTTGTTCTACTGACTTTAGTCAAGTTCCAGCAGTCGCAAACCTTGCTAGAAGAGGCTTTTATGCTTGTGTAGATTCAGTTAGCGCAGATAATAGAAGTGCTGCGGAAGTTTATTTAAGGGGTAATGCACAAGCTCGTTTAATACAAGATGAAACTAAAGCACGTTACGCGCAGAGTAAATCTAGTTATTTTCCGAGTGCAAACATTAAGGTTCAAGGAAGTAGCTTTATCTTTACCAAATAGCTTCTATCTTTGACAAATATTACTAAAAGCAGGATAGTATGGCGAATATTCTTAGTTTAAGACTATTAAATTATTTCCAGTTGCACAGCCGAAAAACAAAGCTAAAGCAGCAATATTTAGCAAATAGACCCTCTACTAATGGCTACAAGCAACAAGATGCTGGATTTAGTCTTATAGAGTTAATAGTAGTACTGCTGCTAGTAGGAATTTTAGCAGCGATCGCAGCTCCTGGTTGGGCTGCCTTTGTAAATCGGCAACGGATCAATAAGTTTAACGACGCCGTTTTCGCAGCACTGCAAGAAGCACAGCGCGAAGCTAAAAACAAAAAACTTAGCTACAGTGTCAGTTTTCGGAAAAATAGCACAACTCAAGAGGTTGCTATTTTTCCTACCAAAAAGAGTGATGGTAGCAATTTGCCTTTAGCTGAAATCAGCACGTGGAAACCTTTAGGAACGGATGTAGGCGTTAGCTCTGATAAATTTTTGCTAGGTACAAATCTAAATAGCACTACTGAAAACACTGCCGATTCTACTGTATCCTATTCTTTAAATGCATCAGCAAAAATTACTTTTGACTATATGGGAACTTTACCCAATGCAAGCCTTGGAACATCTGGGTTACAAATAGTGGTAGCTGTACCAAGCTCTGCAAATCCTACATTGGCTAGTAGCGTAAAGCGATGTGTTATTGTGAAAACTATCTTAGGCTCAATAGTGACAGCAAAAGATAATAATTGCAGTTAAGTAATTTAAATACCAAGATTTGTTAAAAAATACGTAATATTGCTGAACATAAAACTGCACGTTGATAGCAAAATTGAAACATCATGTGCAGTTTTAATATTTGATAGTTTATTTAAGAGCCATTGATAAATTAGCCATTGCCTGAACATAATAATAAGCGTCATCAAAATATACTTTTCGGAAAATGACTGAGAACCTTGACTTTACTGTAGCTATCCCAACTTATAACGGTGAAAATCGTTTGCCTGAACTACTAGAACGACTACAAAACCAAGTTCACACCGAAAATCTATCTTGGGAAATTATAGTTGTAGACAATAACAGCAATGATAATACAGCTAAAGTTGTTCAAACCTATCAAAAAGATTGGCGATGTCCTTACCCTTTAAAGTATTGCTTTGAAGCAAAACAAGGCGCAGCTTATGCTCGAAAAAAGGCAGTTTTAGAAGCTAAAGGTAAATTCATAGGTTTTCTAGATGATGACAACTACCCAGTATCAAATTGGGTAGTCGCAGCTTATGCTTTTGGTGAAAAATATCCTAAAGCTGGAGCTTATGGCAGCCAAATTCACCCAGACTGGGAAGTAGAACCACCGGAAAACTTTAAGCGAATTGCTCCATTCTTAGCAATTACAGAGCGGGGGAATCTACCGCTATTATATGAAGCATCTAAAAAATTACTACCCCCTTCAGCCGGACTTGTTGTCTGTAAACAAGCATGGTTAGAAAGTGTACCTGATAAGTCGATTTTAACTGGCAGAGTTAAAGGCAATATGCTTACCAGTGAAGATTTAGAGATGTTGTCTTACATCCAAAAATCAGGATGGCAAATCTGGTATAACCCAGAAATGGAAATATCACACAAAATACCAAAATTGCGTTTGCAGAAAGATTATTTGATTCCATTTTTCCGAGGGATTGGACTTAGCCGTTGTGTAACTAGAATGGTAAATATTAAACAAATATATAGACCATTTGCTCTTTTATCTTATATGATAAATGACTTACGTAAAATCACGTTACACTTACTCAAATATCGAACTAATCTAAAAGATGATTTGGTAGCAGCTTGTGAAATGGAACTTTTTTTAAGTAGTTTCATTAGTCCTTTTTATCTTTGGAAAAATGGATATTTTAAAAAATAAATTACTAAAACCTTAGGCATTATGACTGAATTAACAGCTGAAAATTTAGATATTAGCGTCGCCATTCCTGCATACAATGGAGCAACCCGTTTACCTAAAATTTTGGATAAGCTATTAACCCAGACAGGAGTAGAACAACTTAACTGGGAAATTATTATTGTGGATAATAATAGTTCTGATAATACATTTGAAATTATCCAGAATTACCAAAAAATATATAATGGAAACTGTCATTTAAGATATGTTTTAGAAACCGAACAGGGAGCAGCTTTTGCGAGATTGCGAGCAGTACGTGAAGCCAAAGGGCAGCTAATCGCATTTTTAGATGATGATAATTTACCTGCACCTGATTGGTTATCAGAAGCATATACCTTTGGATTAGAGCATCCTCAAGCAGGTGCTTGGAGTGGACAGATTCATGGTGATTTTGAAGTAAACCCACCAGAAAATTTTGAAAGAATTCAAGCTTTTTTAGCTATCAGAGAACATGGTTCAAATCCATATTTATTTGACGCAGATAATTTAAGACTTCCTCCTGGTGCGGCGCTTGTTGTTCGGAAACAGGTATGGCGTGAAAATGTACCACAGCGGCCTAATTTAAGTGGGAAGTTGCCTGGTATTTTCGTACAGGGTGATGACTATGAACCATTGCTTTACATACATTATGCAGGCTGGCAGATTTGGTATAATCCTACCATGCACACTTATCATCAAATACCACGCTGGCGACTTGAGAGAGATTATCTCTTAACTCTGGCACGCGGTTGTGGCTTGTGTATTTTCCAGTTAAGCTTGATAAATACTAAAAATTGGCAAAAACCAATACTGTTTATAAAAACTATTTTGGGGAATTTACGCCGAGTATTAAAGCACCGTATTCACTATAGAGGGGAATTGAAAAGTAATTTAATTGCACTTTTTGAAATGGAATTTTACTTGGCTAGTATGATGAGTCCTTTTTACTACTTAAAATCTAATTTGCGCAAAGGATTAAAAAATAAATTAGCCTTATCAAATGATTAACTATAGTCAAGATTTGCCGAAAACTTCTGTAATTATACCCGCTTATAATAGTGAAAATACTATTTATCATACAATTCAATCTGTTCTAAATCAAACTTTGAGCGATCTAGAATTAATTGTAATTAATGATGGTTCAGAAGACTCAACTTTAGATGTTGTTACACAAATTAAAGATCCTCGAATAAAAATATTTTCTTATACCAATGCTGGTGGAAACGTTAGTCGTAACCGAGGTCTACAGCTTGCAGTTGGAGAATTTGTTAGTTTCTTAGATGCGGACGATCTTTGGACACCTGATAAGCTTCAGTCTCAGTTAAAGGCTCTGCAAGAAAATGCTACTGCGACAGTTGCTTACAGTTGGACTGATTATATCGATGAAAATGGTGAAATAGTACTCTCTGGTACACACGTTACAGCCAATGGAGACGTTTATGAAAAGTTATTGTTGACAAACTTTTTAGAGAATGGCTCCAATCCTTTGATTCGTAGAGAAGCTTTAATCAAATTAGGTGGATTTGATGAATCTCTAAATGCTGCTCAAGATTGGGATATGTGGTTGCGATTAGCTTGTCAGTTTGATTTTGTATGCGTACCATTTGTACAAATATTGTACAGAATAAGTGCTAATTCCGTTTCTTCTAATCTTATAAGACAAGAAAAAGCTTGCTTGCAAGTGCTTGATAGAGCATATAAGGAAAGACCTTTAGCACTTAAAAGTACTTGGAATCTCAGTCTGGCAAATTTATATAAATACCTGACATGCAAAGCTCTACAAAAGCCGTTTAATCGACAGAAAGCTTTAACTGCGGCTAAATTCTTATGGAATTATATTCTGAATAATTCTTCAAGATTTCAGCGAATAAACTTTACTTTAAAATTATTATTAAAAATTTTTATAATTATTTTAATGCCTACGTTGCTCGAAAATATTACTAACCAGCACGAAGTAAAAAGCTAAACAAACTGAAAATTGTTTAACAGCTAGGTAGCTGAAAAACTCTCAGAATAAAAATGAATAGCCTGGTGCATCTACCGTCTTTAGTTTCTGCAAAAAATCTCTTGAAGAATAATCATTCCAACAGTGGTTTTACCTTACCAGAGATTTTAGTAGTTATTGTATTAATTGGTATATTAGCTACGCTCGGAATATCTAATTGGCTGGCTTTTGTGGAGACTCGTCGTCTCAACACTAGTCAAAATGAGGTTTATTATGCTATGCGCCAAGCGCAAAGCCAAGCCACTAAAGATAAATTAACTAGGCAAACCAGTTTTCGTATACAAAATGGTGTCGTGCA
The DNA here is from genome assembly GCF_034530775.1 of Nostoc sp. DedSLP04. Classification (NCBI taxonomy): domain Bacteria; kingdom Bacillati; phylum Cyanobacteriota; class Cyanophyceae; order Nostocales; family Nostocaceae; genus Nostoc; species Nostoc sp. DedSLP04. Next base: position 248,437 of record NZ_JAVRCL010000002.1, read on the forward strand.
ATGGGCAGTTCATCAAGCAGAGGCAGGACAATTCATTCCTGATGCTGTTAAAAACAATGGCAACTTATGGCATAGTCTTGAGCCGAACATTCGCATTGATGAAGAGGAAAACAATAAAGGAAAAAAGGAGACAACTTTACTAAAACACCCTTCACAGCAAATGTGGCGAGTTTTATTTAACTATCACGGTTGTCCGATCTCTGAAGTTGGAAATCAATGTACTGTAGGCGGATTAGGACAGATAACCTTCTACAGCTTGAATGGTGGTAAAGTTAGACGTTGTGTCTATGTTTCTACCATTTTGGGGGCTATGCGGACGGGAAAAGATCATTCTAGAGCCAACGAAAACGACAAGTATTGCTATTAAGATATTTTTAGTTGTTAAACAAGGTATTGTGTGCTGAACTTACCAGCAAGCCCAAAACAGCACCTGATTATTTTCACCCGTTATCCAGAACCAGGTAGGACAAAAACCCGATTGATACCTGCTTTGGGAAATGTTGGTGCTGCCAATCTTCAACGGGAAATGACTGAGCATACAATATTTCAGGTTCAAGAATTGCAAAAAGCCATTGACATATCTGTGGAAGTGCGGTTTGCAGGCGGCGATTCGCAACTTATGCAAGACTGGCTGGGGTTGGATTTGCTTTACCAGTCTCAAGGTGAAGGGGATCTAGGTTTGCGGATGGCGCGATCGCTTTTTAATGCTTTTCAATCTGGTGCAGAAAAAGTAATTATCATTGGTACAGATTGTCCTGGAGTGAATGCCCAGATTTTAGCAACAGCCTTTGAGAAGTTACACGCTTTTGACCTCGTACTTGGGCCTGCGATCGATGGTGGATATTACTTAATTGGTTTGCACCAACCCATCCCGGAGTTATTCGTTAACATCGAGTGGGGAACTGCTCAAGTATTCCAGAAAACCGTGGATATTGCCCAGAAACTTAATTTATCATACGCGGACTTGTTGCCCTTAGCTGATGTTGACCGACCGGAGGATCTGCTAATTTGGGAACAAGCCCTTGCAGGGGAGATGGAGCGATCGCTTTAAGGAGCATAATCAAGGGGCGAATTGAAAAAGTGCGTAGGCAGAGCCATAAAAATCACTTTTCCCTAAAGATGTGAGCCGATGATCTTGGGGATGAGAATTAAGAGACAGAAGCAATAAAATCCTGTGAAATATCAGCACTGCTGAAATAGCTCCTTAAAGCTTTTTGAAGCTGCTTCAGGTTTGGCAACAATTTCGACAATTTTATTGCGTGCATCTGCTTCAAACAGCGCTTCAACAGCAACTTGTGCAACTTTCTGCCTGGGGATACTACCATCAAACAGCGTATCTGCACTCTGCATCACGATGCGGTCGGAGTTATCTTCATTCTTCAACCCACCAGGTCGGACAATCGTATAAGTAAGACCACTTTTTTGAATATACTCTTCAGCTTGTTTTTTCCACAACAAAATTAGCCAAAACAAATTCAGCGGATGGAAAAGCCGAGAAGTACACAAAGAGGAAACTAAGATAAAATGCTCAATTCCCTTTGCTTTAGCAGCATCTACTAAATTTTTAGTCCCTTCAAAATCCACTTTATAGGGGCCAGTGGGGTCAAAGCTAGGTTTTGCCCCAGTCGCAACCAATAGAACTGTGCTATCTCCCAAGGCAGCAGTTAAACTTTCTGGTTGTAACACATCGCCTAACACTAATTCGGTTTCAGGAGACAGAATACCCCTAGCTTTCTCTATATCCCGCACCAAGGCTCGGACGGGAATATTCCGCGCGATTAATTCTTGCACAATCCGGCGACCTGTTTCACCTGTTGCCCCTGCTACAAATGCTTTCATGATAAATGCTATCCTGGGAAACTATTGTGTGCTTGTTCAGTTCTTTATTTTAGTAATTCTATGGAGTTACTCGCAGATTCATGAGGTTTCGGTCAAAATAGGATCTGAATGCGAAATGACCCAGGTGTGTGGGGAATCATTAATATAGACTAACGCCAAAATATACAGTAATGCATTTATGCTTTCAAGAAAAGGCGAATATAAATCCTGGGAAATAACAGAAGCAGTTTTACCTGTAGCGTCCAGCCAAGAAGCCGAGGACACATTAACAGAACCAAATGTAGCGACGTTGACAAAATTTTACGGTCGTTATCAAGATTGTATGGAAATGGCTGCCCCAGTAGAGAAGGTTGCTGAGTATCTCAATTCTCACGCCTCATGGTTTGCGCGCTGCGCTGAACCCATGAAGGTGCAATCACTTGGGGAAAATGGCTATGCTTTAACAATTGGTCGTTTTGGTTCTTTCGGTTATGAAGTAGAACCGAAAATAGGTTTGGAATTGTTGCCCCCAGAAAAGGGTATTTACCGCATCCGTACAATCCCCATTCCTGACTACCAACCGCCTGGTTATGACGTAGACTATCGTGCATCTCTAGAGTTAAAAGAAACCGATCTTTCCACTAGCATTGGTAAGGTTACAAGAGTTGAATGGGAATTGGATTTGATAGTTTATCTTCACTTTCCCCGGTTTATTCAGCGATTACCCAAATCTATAATTCAATCTACAGGCGATCGCTTACTTAACCAAATTGTCCGCCAAGTCTCCCGCCGCTTAACTCGCAAAGTTCAGGAAGATTTTCATAAATCTTTAGAAATACCATTTCCTGGGAATTCTAAACAAAAGCGCTGAGTCAACAATCCTTTGTCATTTATCATCTACTAATGACAAATGACAAAGGACAAATGGCAAAGGACTATGCTTTAGTGAGAATTCTTTGGACAATTTGCACCCCAGTAACAGCCTGCCAAGCAAAAAGTCCCAAAAGAGTGAAATTTATTAAAATGTGAGTTGCACGCGCCCAATTTGCCCCTTTCTGCATATAAGGGGACAAAGCAGCAGAAAATGCAATTAGACTTGTCATACCAAGTCCTGCCAGCAGGTGAGGCCCGACAAACAACTTACCATTATTGATGTAAGTGACAGCCATCCCTCCGATCGCACCTGCTACCATCAAAGCTAGGAGTATAGAACCGATTTGGTAGTGTCTGACGTTATATCTACCTTTAATCAGTTCTTTCTTTTCTTCCCCTTGAGCATTTCTGGTACGCTGTAATTGCAGTCCCAAATAGGCAGCATAAATTGAGAGTACTAATAGCGCCCACATGAGCACCGGGTGGAAGAAGTTCAGCCAATATTTCACCGACGTAGAAAGTTCCAGACTCATCGTGTTCTCGCCTAATTAATTATTAAATATTTATAAAAATTAGCATAACTCTATTTTCTGTGCTTAATGTTGCACAAATTAAAAGAGACTTCCGCACGTCCCCGACTATTTTCCTTCACCCTCTTGCCAAAGTGGATAAACAATCTCAGACTAAATTTTGAGGGTAGACGAACAAAACCCCTTGTGTGGGATCTCATCCATGACTGAAAACAACGATACTTTGCTGCTCAAAGCTGCTAAAAGTGGTGATATTAAGGGGCTGTGTGCGCTACTGGCTGCTGGTGCAAGGGTGGACGCGTGCGATCGCCAAGGTACCACGGCGTTAATGTTTGCTGCCAATTTAGGCTACACCGAAATTGTGCGATCGCTGCTCGATGCTGGGGCAAATATCAACTTGCCCAGAAAACTCTATGGTTTAACAGCTTTGATGTTGGCGGCTAGTGCCAAACAGCTTGACATTTTGCAACTTTTACTATCTAAAGGTGCAGATGTCAATGCCACTAATGAAGATGGCAGTACAGCATTAATGGCAGCAGTCCTCAAAGGTTATATCGATGTAGTGCAAGTTTTATTGGCTGCTGGTGCCGAAGTTAATATTGTTGATAAAGATAATGATACGGCGTTGAAACTTGCCGTTAAGCAGGGAAAAATAGAAGTTTTACAAGCAATTCTCCAAACTGGTATCGATGTAAATATCCCAGATGAGGAGGGTGAGACACTTTTAATGCTAGCGGCAGACTTAGGACATCTAAAGATTGTGGAAGCACTGCTAGCAGCAGGGGCTGATGTGAATGTGAAAAACGCTGATGGTGGAACAGCCCTATCGGCAGCAGCAGCGGCTGGACACAGTGCGATCGCAGCAGCTTTACTAGATGGAGGTGCCCAGATTAATCTTCAAGATCGAGATGGTGAAACTGCCTTACACCTTGCCGTTGTGGAAGGCTACATTGATGTGGTGCAAATATTACTTGACAGGGGTGCAGATGTGCAAATTAGCAACCACCTGGGCGATACACCACTGCTTGTAGCAGCATTGCAGGGACATAGCCAAATTGTCGAGGCACTGGTACGTTCTGGCGGAGATATAAATGGGAAAAGTCTTGGTGAAGTACCTTTGACGTTGGCTGCATCACAAGGACACACCCAAACGGTGCAAGTGTTGTTAGACTATGGTGCTGATGTCAATATTCCAGGGGATGATGGCAAAACTGCTTTGATCAAGGCAACCGAACGCCAACACAAAGAGATCGTACATTTGCTGCTGGCAAAGGGGGCAGATGTGAATTTTCAAGACTCAGCGAGGGCCACATCATTGATGTGGGCGGCTTCAGGAGGTTATGGCGAAATTGTGCAGTTATTACTCCAAGCTGGGGCAGATGTGAATTTGAAAAACCGTGGCGGTTATACTGCTTTGATGATTGCAGAATTTAATGGTTATAAAAATGTGGTGCGGAGTCTGCAAAAAGCTGGGGCGCAAGAATAGCAATCTAAATTCTTCATCGAAAATATTTTCTAGAAATATCTTGACAAATTATTAAATGAAGCTTATTCGCTGAAATAGCAAGGAAGTTTAAAAAACCAAATTTAGGACGAAGAAACAAAGAAAGCAAAACTCCGTCGTAGCTGTTGTGAACTTGCTACGGCGGAGAAAGAAAAATTAAAACGCCAAAAGGGAGCAGACCAAATGCTTGCGTCACAAGGATAGAAAGAAAGCAAAAATGAAGAAGTAAATTTACCTTTTACTTTTTACCTTGTACATTTTACCTTTTACCTGCTCTCCCCCTTGGCGTTTCCTACTGTGCTAGATGTGCAAAATATATAGTTTTTAATTGAACAGAAAAGTATTCTAACGATCATTTTTTATGTATTATTCTAAAGGCTAAATACAAACAAGTTCCCAAAAAAGGTTGATGTGCAACCATTTGGGCGGTCGCCACGAAAATTCAAAGAAAAATAAATAAAAAATTAAATTTAGTGTAATCACTGTGGTGAATCCTCTGTCACCATAAACTCAAGCATTGACTAATGGACTCGATCGAGTATAAATAGCCAATGATTATAAGATTTGCAGAACAACTAGTGTCATATCATCAGTGTTTTGTTTATCAGCACCGATGAATTGCTGAACTTGGTCAAATAGGTAATCTACAATCTCCTCTGGCCCATTGCAGTATTTACAAGCAGTATTGAAGCTAGTAACAAAATTGTCTTCATCGAAGCGATCGCCACCAGCAGCAGCGGCATCAGTTAAGCCATCTGTATAGTAAATAATTGTATCTCCAGGCTCTAGCTGTGCCTGGGCATCTTCATATTGGCTGTTAGCATCCAAACCGATTAACATTCCTAAAGTATCTAAACGGGTGACAGTTTTTGTCGCTGCGTGCCACCATAAAGGAGGATTGTGTGCCGCATTGCTATAAGACAGAATTCGGCTGTAGGGGTTATATTCTGAGTAAAATAGTGTTACAAAGCGGTGGGAATTTTCCAAATCCGCATACATAACTCTATTTAAGTTTTGTAGAATTCCGGCTGGGGAATTACCATGTAACACTTCTCCCCGTAGCATTCCCCGCATCATCGTCATAATCAGCCCAGCAGGGACACCTTTGCCCATGACATCTCCAATAACTAAACCCCAGCGACTAGTTTCGCTGCCACCTTTGATCTTGGGCTGAATCTTATTATGATTGGTAGCAATAAAGTCGTAGTAGTCTCCGCCGACGCGATTGGCAGGTTTACAGCGTGCAGCTAGGACGGCACCAGGAATTGTAGGGCATTGACGTGGTAGAAGTCGCCGTTGAATTTCTGCGCCAATTTCTAATTCTTGGTCTAAGCGTTCTTTTTTTCTTAGTTCTACAGCTAGTTCATCGTTTTCGATCGCTACTGCTGTTTGGTCTGCCACTAACCTAACTAACTTTTGCCTGGTTTCTGTCCAACTATATTCTGGATCGCGGCTCAAGACATAGAGCCATCCCCGTTCTGTATGCTTTACCAGAATCGCCGTACCAAAGATTTGCACATCTGGCCCCAAATAGCGATGCATCTGGTCATCTAAAATCCCCGTGGCATTCGCTAGAGGGGCAGTATTGGGTAAAAGCGTGATTTGACTACTGGCTATTTCTAGCGCTTTGCGGATATTCTTGCGCTGGCCACTATCTTGCCAATGTAACTGTTCTAACCTGACTTGACCATTAGGTTTGTAGAGAAACAGGGCGCTACCATCTGCATCTGTCACTCTTGTTGCCATCAGTGGAATCAGTTCCAAAAACTGATTCAAATTATTGAAACTTCTCAGGGCAAATCCTAAAGAACTTAGCAAATCTTGAATTTTGTTCTGTTCCCGGTGCAACCTTGCCACGAGTTCTTTGAGTGCCACGACTGGTGTGACATCCGTCGCGGCACTACTACTATTATCAGTGGGTTGAGAGGGCAGTTGAGACACAGGCACGGGTATTATTGCACTTTATATTGGCAGATTTTAGATGATTTATAAATCTTTTGGCTTTGGCATTGCTAAACCATATTTAGACAAGACTTGCCATTTTAGCAAGAGTATAAAGACGTAACAGGCAAATTTTATAAGTATTTTATTTGCTTATTGTATTTTTGATGGAATATTAGTTATTTCAAATCATGTATTTTTAGTCCAAATTTTACCCGTAAAAATTACTAGTTTCGCTGATATATCAGAAAATTTTTCATTTTTCCATAACTTAATTACCAAAGCATATCTCTAAAGTCATAAAAATACTTTATTCAAAGAATAATTTCTAACGCTCTCAGAGGGACTTTTTGGGCAGAAGCAACTAGAAGACTAGAAGTCTTTTGAGTAAAAACCTCTATAAGCGCTCAAATCGAGCTTGATTTGCTCAAAAACAGAATTACACTCGTTCCCAAACCTGAGTATATGTTAATAAGTTTTCAAATACTTAATTTGTACACCATAAATGCTCGGATAATCGCCAAGATTGAGCTTTTCCATTTTTAATTTCTCGTTTTGTAAATTTTGAGTTGCTGAATACGCAAAATTTAAATCCATCAAAACTGGATAAAAGTGAAGTAACTCTATCTTCTTAGTCAAAGGTAACAGAGTTAAACCATTAGCCTGTAATTTATTCTAGGGGTGAGTCATTTGGTAAGTGTAAGATATGAATAGAAGAGATGACACTAAAAATAGAAGAAATATCTTCTAAGAACTTTAAGTCAAAAGTCAGAAAGAGTCTTTTCATTTAACCATCATAATTCCAACCTCTCGATAGACGTTGCACGAGTAAGTCGCCATAGCCAACACCAGTCATCCCTAAATTTATCAGTTTTAAGACTTACGCAAAAATAGCTAAAAAGCTTAATTTATCGAACCTCCTTTTCTGTCAGAGGCTGACGCCAACGCGCAGTGTCTCCCAGAGAAGAATAATACAATATTGCGTAAGTCCTAAGTTTGGTAAGAAAAATTTTTAACTCGAAATTTTTCAATTAACCACTCAAAAGAGCTTCGACAAACTCATAGCTCGAAAAGGGGCGTAGGTCTTCAATTCCTTCGCCAGCACCAATAAAGCGAATGGGTAAACCTAGCTGCTGTACAACGGCAAGGGCAACGCCGCCTTTAGCAGTGCCATCTAGCTTGGTTAAGACAACACCACTGAGTTGGGCAGCTTGGGAAAAAACTTCAGCTTGCCGTAGTCCATTTTGGCCTAAAGTGGCATCTAGAACCAAAAGAGATTCTACTTTGGCATCTGGGGCTTTTTTGTCGATAATTCGCCGGATTTTACCGAGTTCGTCCATTAAATTTTTCTTGTTTTGCAGTCGCCCAGCTGTATCTACCAGAAGTAATTCGGTTTGACGCGCTTGGGCGGCTGCGATCGCATCAAATACAACTGCTGCCGGATCTGTATTTTTTCCCGGATTGGCAATTACATCCACGCCACTTCTACTACCCCAAACCTTTACTTGTTCCACAGCAGCGGCGCGAAATGTGTCTGCTGCCCCAATTAAGCATTTATAGCCAGATTTTTGTCCCAGATGGGCGATTTTGCCAATAGTGGTGGTTTTACCGGCACCATTTACCCCAGTGATTAACCAAATATTCAAGGTTTCTTTTTCTGGCGTAAAGGTAGTTTTGTGGGATGTTTTGCTCGGTGCATCCAGCATATCCCGGAGGATTTTTTTCAGGAAAGCAATCGCTTCTTCAGGTGCGGTGACTTCTTCTCGAAGTTTTGTCTGTAAGGCATTGATAATAAAGTCTGTCGCTTCTACACCCACATCAGCTTGCAAAAGCAATGCCTCAATTTCCGTCACAGCAGCTTGGTTTAGCGGCCCTTGACCAACGATCGCCTTCAGTTGATTGAGAATACTACGGCGAGTTTTGTCTAACCCTTGCCGGAGCTTTTTCAGCCAGGTAATTTCTTCAATAGAAACGTCTTCTGCACTCCTACCTTGAGCTGCTAGAACTTTCGCTGACCAGACAAACCCATCATCAAATAGCAGTCCGGGACTTTCCTCTCCTGTTTCTGAGGTTGTAGCTACTGGCTGTACTACCTCCGGTTCTGGAACTTCAATGGCGGTGGCTATTAGTTGTTCTAGCTTGGCTTGCCGTTCTGCCGCCGCCCGTTCTAAAAAGGATAAGTTAGCTGGTGCTGTTGGCTGTGTTGCTTCTGGCGTAGCTAGTGGTTCGCTAGGTGTTGGTTCAACTTCGCTTGCCGTGAGTTCTGTGGTGGAAACATCTGGCTGTTCAGCAATTGCTGCCACTGAAAAATCTTCTGTAATTTCTTCCTCACTAGCAGCTTGGATAACTTCTGGTTGTGCTGTTTCTACGGTTGTATTAGTAGCTTCTGGTTCAGTTATTTCCGCAGTTGCCGTTTCTGCGGTTTCAGGTTGTATTGATGGTGCTAAGGTATCTGCTGGATCGGGCGGGGTTTCTACTACCTCGACTTGCTGTTTTTGCTGAATATTTTTGTAGGCAGCTTTCGCAAATGCCAATAAGTCTGCCGTTGTGTCTGGTGTAGTTTCAGCAGTTGGTGTGGAGGTTTCGGCTGGCTTTGGTTGGGGTTCTTTTGCAGGAGGAGTTTCTTCCTGTTTCTTATCAGAGGGAGTGTTAGAGGAATCGTTATGTTGACGACGGAACCAATTAAAAACCATTGCAGCAGTATTAGTTATATGAGTTATAAGTTATAAATTATGAGTTTAATTTAACTTTGTACTTTTTCTTGGGGTGAAAACTTCCGGGTTATCCTCACCTTTCAACGCCAGTTTAAAGAAAATCGTTACAATAAAAGGTTTCCTCTGTTTGCGCAGCATCTCCCTTGGAAGAGGTTCCGCTTGGAGGAAGCCGCAGAAGGGGCTACAGATTTTTTTCCACGGCAGTAAAGAAATTATGAATTCCGCGGCAGTACTACGCAGTTTTTTTCTGCTCAGTGACTCGGCGCAAAACACCATTAATAAACCGATGACCATCGTCTCCACTGTAGCGTTTGGCTAGCTCCACAGCTTCGTTGATGGCGATACTGTCTGGAACTCCTAAGAACTTCATTTCTGCCACGGCGATTTGCAAGATATCGCGGTCAATTTGGGCGAGACGAGTTACTTGCCAATCTACTAAGGCCGCAGAAATGAGTTCATCTATAATGTGTCGATTTTCGTTGACGGTGATTACAAGCTCTTTAGCGTAATTTCGAACTCCCTTGTCCTGATTAGCTAATTGAATCAATACTGGGAAATCAACTGCTGTACCCAACTGATTAATTGCTGTCTGGGTGCAGGCGATCGCTTCTTGAAGCATTGTTCTGGCAGTATTGAGGTCGGAGGCCCGAGTTTGGCTGCTTAAGAGGCGATCGTTACTGCGTTGCAGTTCACCTGCGGCATTATCGAGGGTATCTTGTACTTCTGAGGTCAGAGTACGTACTGCTCCTAGCACCAACTTGGATACTAGTTGATCGTCTTCTAATTTATCTAATTTCTTTGGGTTGACTGGCAATTGGCTAAGGCTTAAAAGCGCCAATTCACGAGCAATTTGCTGGGGTTTACGAGGTTGCATAAAACTGAGGGGTGATTGTGCAAGAACTGAATTAACTAGGCAAAACAAACTTATAATTATATCAATTTTGGCACACTCAAACAACAACATTACGCATTTGCTTGTGACTATGCCAGATTGATTTTAAGTTTCTTCAACGGGAATAACCTACTGCTTGATTTCGTCGTGTTTCACTTCCAGTGTGGATTCTTGAGGGAAAACAAAAGGCGTATTAGGGGCGACAATGCCACCAGAAACAACTATTTTAAAGGCGTCTTCAATCGACATTGAGAGGTTCACCACCTCGTCTTCAGGAACAACTGCGTACCATCCGGTAGTCGGATTTGGGGTGGTGGGGATAAAAACACTTAGCATTGGGCGAGATATCTGGGCTTGGATATCACTGCTGATTACACCAGTCACAAAAGCGATCGCCCAAATTCCTCGGCGGGGATACTCTACCAAAATTACTCGGCGAAACTTGCCATTAGAATCTTTTAGTATCGTTTCTAAAAGCTGTTTGAGAGTTTTGTATACCTGTCCTGCTAAAGGAATTGCCTGTAATAATCGCTCACCAAAATCTAACAACCAGCGCCCAGCTATATTCCGAGCCATCAATCCCATCAACAATATACTTAGTAGAGGTACAGCCAATCCTACTAATAAATTAAGTATATTTACTAAAACTGGGTTTAACCCATCAAAGGGATTCAATTGTTTAGGAATTTGGGTGAGGAAGTTGATTACCCAAGTCGCAATGGTAATTGTCAGCCAGATAGTGGTTGCTAGGGGAATTACTACCAATAAACCAGCAATCAGGTCGTTTTTTAAGTCCTGTTTTAGGCGATCGATTACCAAGCCCCGATTCTCCTGTTTTAAGCTAGAGGAACTTTTGTTATTCGTATCCATACCAGCAGATTCGTCAAATTCCGAAGGCTTTAACTTTGGCAGTTTTTGCCGCAAGCAACTGTCTAAAACGCTAGCAAGTTGCTTGCTGTCGCAAAAACACGTACCTGCTGCTGGAAATTAGCTATTTTCCTATAAGCATACACATAGACATTCACCAATCCGATCGCAACTGTTTATTCTTAGAGGATATTACTTTTCTTTATAAGACTTGTAAATGATTGTTGCAAGTTCTTAGATATTATTAATGTACCGCGCTTAATCAAAAGCTGCTGATGATTGTGCAAGTACTACTGGATAAAATAATTTATTAGTTTATCTGTTCAGTCACTCACTTTTGAACAGGAGCGGCTTTTATGAAAATGTTCTATTAAAAATATTAATTTGTTAAGGATTTCTAAGAAATAAATTATCCATCTTATGGGGTAAGTATTCTGCTTGCCCTGAATACAGATGAGGACACCCATCCCACTAGAAAATTTGGGATGTTTTTTATTTGGAAGTCCCTTTTATCTCAATACGGTTCAGTTAAGGGTAAAACTCTGGTTCCAAAGTCCAACTGAACTGTATTGCCTTTTATCTAGTCTTGATTCATAAAAAACAAGATCCCTGACAACTTTTACGAAGTCAAGGATCTGTGTAGCACATCTGTGCACCATATGATTTTGCGATCGCTGATTTTACTGGAAATCAAAAGGATTTTCAGCCCTGTTCACGCCGCATCAACCTGTGTAGTTTCAGAATCCGCACACTGCACCTGTTGTGTACTCTCTTTTACCAAAATCGCTGTTGTATCTAAATTAGGTTTTGGTAGATATTTCATTTCCCAGACTTTGAGCAAAATCAGGTATTCATAGAATGCCTGCAATGTACACCAAGCGACTCCGGCGCGTCCATCTAAGCATCCGCCTAAGATAAAATACATATATACAAACCGGAGCAACGGTCTAGCAGGCAAACGCAAAGACAAATCTTTCAGGGCACGCCGTCTTTCGACTTCCGATTTGCCAAAGAATAAATCTTGCCAGTTAACTTTACCCTGTTCTAGCTGATACAATGTTTCTTGAGCTTCATCAGTAGAATAACGGTTGTGCTTGTCAATCCAGCGGCTCAAACCTTTGCTACAAGTGTAGTGTGGGTATGTTTCTTTTAAAAAGCTAGTTGCACCCTCACAAACTTCTCGCTCAGTATGACCGTAGTCTGTAAACCACACTTTACCGTGGCGGAAGAGTCGCATTTGGTAACGCGGATACTGTGTGCTGTAGCGAATCCAACGATTCATGAACATGACGCGTTCAGCCACATAGTAACCGATGTAGTCTGGATTATGACTTGCCTTTTCACATTCTGCAAACAATTCTGGTGTCATGCGCTCGTCAGCTTCGAGAATGTAAACCCATTGATGCTTCGGGGGGATAGACTCTAACATCCAGGTGCGTTGGCGTCCGTGGCTTTCAAAAGCGTGTTGGACAACGCGGATGGGATAGCGACTGGCGATTTCCACAGTGCGATCGCTACTGCATGAATCCACAACAATGATGTCATCTGATAACATCGCCGATTCGATACAAGCAGCAATATCTAGTTCTTCGTTATATGTCAGTATGTAAATTGAGAACATTACTCAAGTTTTATAGCGATTTTACTCAGCGATCGTTGTCTTTTTATTGTTATTAGCTATTAGGCGCATGGCAGTATCAGCCGTCAATAATTTTTGGATACTCCCTACTGCCATGCCAATAGTGGATTAGCGTGCGGCAGTTCTAGGTTTACCACCTTGTACAGCACCCCTACCTCTTAAGCTTGTCCAGCCGATGATAATGTAACCAATGGACAATAGCAAACTGCTAATACCAATCCTCAGTCCAGATTTCCAAGCAGTATCTTTAGCTTGTTGCAGTGCTTCGTCTCGGCGCTGGCGAACTTGGCTTAGTTGTTGAGTTTGCAGCGTTTGAACATCTGTTTGTTGTTCGATAGCTTTGTCAAGTACTTGGGGATTTGTTTTAGCCTTCTTGAGTAACTCTTTGATATTTGCGGGAATTTGAGGACTTTCAATTGCTTGCTTATATTTTTGGTCATCTTTGAGGATTTCACTAAACTGAGCTTTGGTTTGGTTTCGCAGCTGATCTAGTTGCGCTTTTCCTTGCTCAGTATTCAGTTGTGCTTGCAATTGCGATAAGCGAGTGTTCAGTTGAGTTTCTGCCTGATCTGCTTCCTGGGTGATTCGGTTGAGTGTTTGAGTCTTGGCTTGATTGACGTTATTTAAGTGCAGGGGAAAAATCAGCAAGAACATCAACCCTAAAATACTGGAGATAATCGCGGCGGGAAATCTTAAGTCGATACCCTGGGGGCGATCGCTTGCTGGATCGGCATTCTCAATCCAATAGGCAGCAAACAAAAGCCCCAAACCGACTAGAGGGACAATTCCGCGATCGACAAGCGCTGTTCCCAAATTGATTTGCCATACCCGATCGGTGGGTTGAAAGGGTAACAACAGAATCAAAAAGTCAACGAAAAACGACAAAATGCAGATTATTCCAACTACCTTAAGTGTGAGAGCAGTACTCACGGAAGTAAAACGGTTAACCATAGTTTTTCAAACTGGTGGTGAATATGAGTGATTTTCATATTTCAAGCTACTTGAATATTGTGCCCATGACTATGACTATTGTGTAAAAACACAAAGCAGATTCAATATTGATAAAGGCTAATCTGCCTCTTGGTTTTCAACTAGCCCACAGTAACATTTGTTATCTCCAGTGTCTTCAGGAAATTCTTGGTATCTTAAAATACAAAAATGATGTGGGGCTACAGGAACAGACTCATACCAATTCAAAATTAAGAGCTGATTCGTAAAGAAAATTTTAAGGGTACTCAACTCATTACTAGGTCTGAATTTCAGCGAATAAATATGGATTGATTTAAATTATTGAAACCCTTACAGCAGATTCGGAGTTTATGAGGTACAGTAGCAGCAATTTTTAAACCAATTT